>DBWN01000188.1:3215-6586 GCA_002308935.1 Bacteroidales bacterium UBA1237
GGATCCTCACTGTATGGCTTTCCGGTAATGGAATTGGTCCTTGAAACCACGTTCCTCAGATGATTGAAGAACAGTTCCTGCGCCTCCCTGCAAGTCGCGAAACCTGCCATCTGCTCCATGAAAGGGCCGTACCCTTCAATCGAAGGGATTATCGCTTTCCCTTGTCCTGCCCACTCCAGGTACATGCCGTATCCGCCTGACCATTCCCAAGAGTTGTTTATGTAAAGTACAGCCTTCATGTCGCGTTTGCCCATCTCCACAAGAAGATTGTCAAGCCCCCTGAATATCTCTTCATTGTAAACGCCCGGTTCCTTCTGCAAAGTGGGTTCTATCCTGGTAGGAACTCCATCGGGACCGTCTCCGCCGACAAGGACCCTCAGGTTCGTTACGCCCAATGCCTTGAGCGAGTCAAGTTCTTTGGAGAGTCTGGCACGGTCGGACCCTTCACCTTCAGAAGCAAGTATGGCCCCGTACCAGAAATTGGTGCCCATGAAATAGACAGGACTCTTTCCGTCAAAGAAACGGCCGTCCTTTATGGTGATTATACCGGTATTCTTCCCACCGCAGGAGATAAGGAGCGGAAGCGAAACCGACAGGATCAAAGTTTTCAGAATGCGGTTCATAGTGATAGTGCCCTTAATACGTATTACAATGCAAATTTATCAAGAGGGGGAAAGTCATACAAATACTAAGTTGTCCATTAATGGTACATTTTTGCAGAGGCTGACAGAGCTTCTAGACGATTACCTTACTCTTCTTGTACATCGCCCGGAATTCCCTCGGAGTCATCCCTCTCTTCGCTTTGAACATCCTGTTGAAGTTGGACAGGTTGTTGAACCCGCAGTCATAACAGATTTCAGAGATGTTGCGGGTCGTGTCAACCAATTGACGGGCAGCGTTACCGAGCTTAATGTCAATTATATAGTCGCTGAGGGTGCGGCCTGTACGGAGCTTGAAGAAACGGCTGAACGCAGAAGGCGTCATGCCGATCATTTCCGCCAAGTCACTTTGACGGATTTCTTCTCCGGAATGAGCGTCTATATAGTCCTTCACTTTCTGGACTCTCCTGCTTTCGGCAGGCTTGTCACTCTTGGCGAACGATCCGCTTGCCAGCACTCTCGAATCCTCAGCCTGTGACAATTGGTTCAGAAGGAAAAGGAATTTGAGGAACTGGGTGAACCGCTCATTTTCAAGGGAGATCGTATCGATCACATGATAGACCTTCATTATTGTCTGATGTGAAAAAGCCAGACCATGTTCCGCCCTTAGCAGCATCTTCCGGATGGAGTTGAACTGATTCTTCGCAAGAAGGGAACCGGAGAAGATATCCGGCGGAAACTGGATGGTTATTTCCCTGATATCCTTATTCTTGCAAGCTCCCTGCTCCCATCCGTGCTCAAGGTTCTCCCCTCCTATCAGGACAAGGTCATACTCCCCTATCGGTTCAACGGAATCGCCGACTATCCTCCTTACACCTTCACCATGCTCAATGAAATTCAGCTCGAACTCCTTATGCTGGTGAAGAGGGTATGTGAACTCGCTTTTGTGGCGTTCTACAATATAGAAACAGTCCTTTTCGGACAATGGGGTTATTTCGTTGAGGACCTCACTCATGGCTATTGCGTTTGTTGGACAATCAAATATACCGATTATTCACGTAAAGAATATCAAAAAAGTATCACTTATGGTAATTTTTTCATACAATCGAAACAATATAGTCAAAAAAGTACCACACGGGTGCTGTTATTGACTATACTCATGTCCTTCTTTTTTTATAATTTTGTGAAACACATAAAACCATTGAAGATGAAGATCGTTTTCCTTGACGCCGCCACATTAGGCGACACCCCGCTGGATCCTATATCAGGTCTGGGGGAACTGATATGCTACAGCACCTCAACCCAGGAAGAAGCCCTCTCGAGAGTGGGAGACAGCGAAGTTGTCATCACCAACAAGGTAAGGATAACAAAGGAGCTCCTGGATGCCGCTCCTCAGCTGAAACTCGTCTGCGAAGCTGCGACCGGAACGAACAACATCGACATGGAGGAATGTGCCAAACGTGGAATACCCGTAAGGAATGTGGCCGGTTACTCCACTGACTCTGTCGTGCAGGCAACATTCATGCACATGCTGTCCCTGCTCGGTAACGCGCCTTATTTCGACAATGTCGTGAAATCAGGCGAATACTCCCGCAGCGGTCTTTTCACTGACGTCACCAGACCTTTCATCGAGATGACAGGAAAGACCATAGGTATCATCGGAATGGGCACCATCGGGTCCAAAGTCGCCAAGGTGGCCGAAGCATTCGGGATGAAAGTGGTCTACTTCTCCACTTCAGGAACATCCCATTGCAAGGAATATCCTTCTCTTCCGATTGAAGAACTGATGAGGGTGAGCGACGTGGTCACCATCCATGCACCGATGAATGAAAGGACCAACGGTCTTGTGGATGAGAGGCTACTTAAGATGATGAAGCCCTCTGCGATCATCCTGAACGCGGGAAGAGGCGGAATAATCGTGGAAAAAGACCTTGCAAAAGCCCTTGACGAGGGATGGATAGCTGGAGCCGGTATCGATGTCTTCTGCACCGAACCCGTACCGGAAGACAATCCCCTTCTGCATCTCAAAGATCCGGGGAAGATACGCTTCACTCCCCACACGGCATGGGCCAGCGTGGAAGCAAGAGAAAGGCTTGTGGCGAAAATCGCCGAGAATATTTCTAAAGGGTTTTAAGGACGCGGACAAGCTGGTCGGAGCATGAGGTTCCACGGCCGTTGCAATTGACTCCGTCAAGTAGTTCAACAGCCTTGGATGCCTCCATTCCCTCGAGCAGACGGCCTATGGCCTGAAGGTTGCCGTTACAACCTCTTATATAACTGACATTATGGAGTTTACCATCCACGATATCGAAATCTATCTGAGCTGAGCACACAAGAGCGCTCGGCTCAGCTGTTATATGGCGGACACCGTTCACGGTCTTATCCGAAAGGACTCTGAAATCTTCTCCTGGTATCATAGCATGATTCGTTTGCATATCATCTTTTGGACTTGAAGAAATCGGTCATCATCTTGGCGCTTTCCTCTCCCATGACTCCGCATTCGACTTTGGTTCTGGGATGAAGCAATGACGGCGAGAAGAGGGTGTATCCTCTTCTGGGGTCAATGGCTGCATAGACGATCCTCCCTATCTGCGCCCACGCCAAAGCTCCTGCGCACATGGGACAGGGCTCCACCGTAACATAAAGCGTACAGTCAGAGAGGTATTTCCCGCCGAGTGCTTCCGTAGCTGCGGTTATCGCTATCATCTCAGCATGCGCTGTAGGATCATGCAGCCTCTCTGTCATGTTATGGCCCTTGCCTATGATCCTTCC
>DBWN01000278.1:0-1585 GCA_002308935.1 Bacteroidales bacterium UBA1237
CCCGGTAAGGCTTCCAACGCAGGTGGTGTTGCCACTTCCGGTCTTGAGATGACCCAGAACTCAATGAGGCTCAGATGGACTCCCGAAGAGGTTGACGCTCAGCTCCACAGGATCATGAAGGACATCCACGAGGCTTGCGTCAAATACGGAACCGACGAGAACGGTAACGTAAACTACGTCAACGGAGCCAACATCGCCGGCTTCATCAAGGTGGCTGACGCCATGATGGCACAGGGTCTGGTATAAGACTTTCACCCGGAAATCCGGGATCGCCATAAGTGCATAATTGTTAGGGAGGGCTGATGCCTTCCCTTT
Source organism: Bacteroidales bacterium UBA1237 (assembly GCA_002308935.1). Lineage (GTDB taxonomy): Bacteria > Bacteroidota > Bacteroidia > Bacteroidales > UBA932 > Cryptobacteroides. The sequence goes on from DBWN01000278.1 coordinate 316, forward strand.
TTGTTGATATGTGTCTGACGAGAAAAAAGCCTTGGCGGAATGCCAAGGCTAAAGTTCTTCATGAATAGTTGATTCACGGTTAATTCCGGGTCAAAAAAGTAGAACTTTCTCCTTATAGGAGAGTTTACTGAGACCGGCCATGAAAAAACCGGTTATGCTGTTATCTTGCGTACTCGAAACGGACATCGATAGGGACATGCTCAAGACGGAGATTGGTGTTGTCCGCCTTGTAGTCAGCCTTTGTCTTGGAGTACTTCTTCTCGAAATCCTTTGCGAATGAGGCGTCACCGGTAGCCTGGGTCTTGAGAACCAAGCTGGCAAGTTCCTCAATTCCTTTCTCCATCTTGGCGAAGTTGATTGTATACTTGCCACTGCTGTTCCTGGTGAATGCGCCCTTTTCAGCAAGGTAGTTGTAGATCATGATGTTCGACTTTCCGAGAGATGATTCCTCTCCGAACCTTTCAGACCTTACCAAGCTGATGAAGAAAGCGGTAAGGGCGTTCTCCTTGGTGACGAACCAGTCGTTGATATTGTGCTTGTCGATAAGTTGGCAAAGAAGATATTCTCCAACGGTGTAAGCTTTGGCCTTCTCCCATGTGAGAGCGGAAGATCCGAGAGCGTCAGAAACGCTGCCCAGGCCGTTTACAGTCTGCTTGACACCAAGGCCATGGGCGACCTCACGGAATGCCACATTCCAGTAGAATGCTTCGGGATCAAGGTGTGAAGCGGCTTCTTTATCGAAAAGTACCTGTCCGGTAGGAACGATGATACGGTTGTATTTCTCCATAAGGACATTGCGAAGAAGAATTGTCCTTGTGCCCTTCTCTGCCTGGACCTTGGGGTCATAAGGAAGGTTGATGGCTATGACCTTGACTCCGGCATTGGCCTCTCCAGCATAATAGAGAGCGTCGCAGCAGAAGATATTGGAGGAGAGTCCGGGTTCGAATGTCTTGTACTCAGGGGGGCAAGGAAGGCTGGCCTGGAGTTCAGGGAGCATGCCTACATACTGCTGAAGAGTCTGTGTCCTGTCCATATCCTTGAGAAGGACGAAAGCCTCATAAGAAGTCTTCTTGCCGAGGAGCTGGTCGTCTGTAGTCTGATTGGGGCCGATTACCAGGTCCATACGGCTGTCATTCATGTCAAGCCAAGCGAGGTCGCTCTCATAATAATCATCAGTACGGAGAGCCTCGATCTTCTTGAGAAGGTAGTTCTTCACTGAAGGCTTGATGGTGATGTCAGCAGCCGCATTGAGACGGACAGCTATCCTGTC
>DBWN01000278.1:1707-2003 GCA_002308935.1 Bacteroidales bacterium UBA1237
GGGCCATAACCCTCTACGAAAGGCTTGCCGTTGAGACGGTCCCAAGGACCATAGTTGATCATCGCGTATTGTTTCTGGTCAGGGTCGGAAAGGTTGTCCATAAGGGACTTGTCACCGAAATTCTGTTTCCAGTATATTTCATCAATCTGATCAGCGGCGAATTTGTAAAGATTCAGGACTTCTTTGCCGTTATCACTGATTCCGGAAAGATCCGGGGTCTCGATCCTGACGAGGGAGTACTCTTGTATATCCTTGTAAACCTTAGATTTAGGTGCGTCATTGCAAGCTATCACTAC
>DBWN01000278.1:2179-3271 GCA_002308935.1 Bacteroidales bacterium UBA1237
CCAGATACACTATCAGAGCTTTATATAAAAGTGAGGAATACTTATCTTTGCAAAGCCAAACACAATGGATCATGACACGTGAAAGGGTAACAATATTCATCATCAGCATCGTCTCACTGGTAATCGTACCCGGCTTGCTTCCCCTCCTGTTCGGACATTTATATCTCCCATTTTGGGCTTACTTGTTCTGGGGAACGATAATACTGTTGTTGGGATGCACATACATAGCCAACAGATGCTGGTTGATTGACCGCTATCTTGTCCACAGAAGATTTCTTCCATACTTATTGTTCAACATCATCCTTATCGCTTCGGGATGTGCTTTGGCGGCTCTTTGCAGAAAATTCTTCGAATCTTTCTACTCCGGTGATGGATCTCTAGCAGATGTGATTGACCACACAATGAGAATCTCTCAAATGACAATGTTCTTCTGCTTGGAAATAGCCGTTGTTCTTATTGCCCTTGTAGTTGCTATGTCAGACAACTGGAGAGCAGCCGCTTTCATGTACCATGAAGTCAAGACGGACAAGGAAATCCTTGAAAAAGATGTAGAGACATTGAAAGGAGAAGTCGAATCCCTTAAGAGCCGTCAAAACCTCCCGGACAAAGAAGTACCTGACCATATCAGCGTGAAGGTGAACCTGATGATGACAAGGGTCAAACTGAATGACATTTTGTTCGTAAAGAGCGATGGCGACTATGTCATAATCAATAAGGAAGACGGAGAGACTCTTATGACACTCATGACTCTCAAAGCCATGGAGAAGCAGCTTCCTTACGGCAGATTCACCAGAACGCACCGCTCATACATAGTGAATGTGGACAAAGTAATGGGTCTAAAAGACGGCAAGATCTTGATAGGAAATCATTCGATTCCTCTATCAGAATCCTATAAGGCTTCGTTCTTTGAATTGATGTCCCACAAGTCGATCGTACTGAGAACAAACCCTTCATAATCGCTGCAAAAGAAAGAGTTTGCTATTTACCAAAAACATGGTATCTTTGCAGTCCCTTTCCGGACACAGATTCCGGCAGCTTCCCAATGCCGGCTTCAGCGACGAGCCATTGTTACGGCCTTCCGGGCAGGGTTTG
>DBWN01000142.1:0-1637 GCA_002308935.1 Bacteroidales bacterium UBA1237
TGCTCGAGGTGTCCCACATCTGTGATGTTGCGTACATACCTTACCTTGTATCCGAGGTGCCTGAGAAGTCTTTGGAGAACATCATAAGTTACTCCGGGACGGGCATGCCCCAGGTGGGCGTCTCCATAAACGGTAGGGCCGCAGACATACATTCCGACATGGCCGGGATTGATCGGAACGAACAGTTCTTTCCTGTGGGAAAGTGTATTTACCAGAAAGAGATCTTTCATGTTGGGAGTATTTTCAAAACAACTTGGCCTGACGTGTGCTCAGCGGATGGTTTCCGGTACATTCAGAAGCCTCAACTGGCGAAGATACGAAATTCGGCGGGAATGCAGAAAAAGAGATAGCACAATATTTGCAAAAGCCATGTAAAGGACCCATAAAAACAATTCAGCCATGAGAACGAGACAGATTATCGCGACAGCTGCAGTTGCTTTGGCGCTGGCGCTTTCCGGCGTTCCTCTTGGAGCGCAGCCGAGGACAACCACGCCCCATAGGCCAGGTTATCCTGCGGGCAGAACCGGGAGAGATTATCCCGGAAGGGACATGGGTTATCCCAGGCGTCCGGTTTCACTTGCCCCCACGGAGTTCTATTGGGGAATAGATATAGGCATGACGATCTCCAGAATAAAATCCGATGATCCTTTCTATAACGCCAACCGTGTCTACAATGGAGTTTACGCGGGATTGTACGGAGCTACACCGGTTTATCAGGGATTTCCGCTGTGCGTACAGTCCGGACTGTATTTCGTGCAGAAAGGAGGTCAGCTCAGGAACGGTGACATGTCTTACAACCTCAACTACATTGAGATTCCCGCCCTTGTGCGTTATAGGGGCATTTTCGACATTGGCTCCTTCCAGCCTTATGCCGGATTCTACTTCTCCGAGGGTGTGGGCGGAAAAGTGAGGGACTACTCCGTTTCCCGTGTTTATGCCCCTTTCGGGGACAGGTATTTCAGAAGATTCGACAGCGGTCTCCGTATCGGATGTGCGATGCAGCTCGCGTTCATATATCTCGAAGCGGGATATGACCTCGGGTTCGTCAACATCGGCTACGATGATCTGACCTTTACGAGAAACAGGACTGCGTATCTGAACATAGGGTTCAGCTTCTGATGCCCTGTCCGATACTTTGCGATTTACTGAGCCGTGCGATGAGCATAGGCTCTTTTTTTTGCCCTCTGCCCATAAAGCTGCCGTCAGTTGCATCCATTGTTTCGTTTTATATCTCTTCCGGCTTGATTGGTAACCTAAAAAAGGATATATTTGTACTCCTTTAGGAACGGTTTTATTGCATTCCCCTTTATGAAGAAAGTCTCAATCATCATGGGATCTGTCAGCGACTACGATGTCATGTCCGGCGCTGAACAGATTCTGACGCAATTCGGCGTCGAGTACGAAAAGAAAGTCATCAGCGCACACAGGACACTTGACTTCATGGTCGAATATACACGCGGAGCTGTGGACCGCGGAGTCGGCGTGATCATCGCCGGAGCCGGTGGAGCCGCTCATCTCGCGGGTGTTGCGGCAGGTCTTACGGTCCTTCCCGTCATCGGAGTCCCCATCATGACAAAAGGCCTCGGAGGGCTTGATTCCCTTCTTTCCATGGTCCAGATGCCCTCCGGCATCCCTGT
>DBWN01000142.1:1729-2415 GCA_002308935.1 Bacteroidales bacterium UBA1237
AAGGAACAGGCCGACAAAGTCCTTTCTTCTGTAATCTGATAAAGAAACCTTAGGCAAGAAATACATACAATGAGCAGCTACCGTATCTATGTCGAGAAGAGACCCGAATTCAGGGTCGAGGCAAGAAGCCTCCGGGATGAACTCAATGAGAATCTCTCGCTCTCCCTTAAAAACCTGCGGCTCCTGAACATGTACGATCTGTTCGGCTTCACTCCTGAACTTCTGGAGAGGAGCCGATACAGCGTTTTCGGGGAGGTCCAGACCGACACGGTCTATGATGAACTCTCACTCGAGGGCGTGAAGTACATAGCAGTCGAATATCTTCCCGGTCAGTTCGACCAGAGGGCGGCTTCCGCCATCGATTGCGTCCACCTGATTGAGCCCGGCGCAAAAATCAATATCCGCAGTTCAAAGCTTCTTATCCTGGATGCCGATACTACCGATGAGGATATCGCCAGGATCAAGCATTATTTCATCAACGCCGTAGAATCAAGGGAAAAAGACCTCAGCAAGCTGTCAGATCTTGAGCATGCGGACGTCGTACCCGTCAATCTTCTTGAAGGATTCAGGGAGCTGACCGACAAGGAAGGCTTCTGCAAGAAGATGGGTCTTGCGATGAACGCTGATGACCTCCAGGAAGTCATAGATTACTTCACAAAGGAAGGCCGCGACCCCAACGAGACCGA
>DBWN01000142.1:2434-6007 GCA_002308935.1 Bacteroidales bacterium UBA1237
ACCATTGCCGCCATACCACCTTCACTACCGAACTTCAGGACATAGTCGTGGAGGATTCCTTCATCAAGGAGGATATCGATTCCACCCTTTCCCTCTACATGAAGATGCGTACCGAACTCGGTCGTGAGCATAAGCCCATCCAGCTGATGGATCTCGCCACAATCGGTGCCAAATACCTTCGTAAGCATGGTCTTCTCGATGANNATGGAGGTCAGCGAGGAGAACAACGCATGCAGCGTGTATGTGGATGTGGACAATGACGGTATCACTGAGAAGTGGCTACTGATGTTCAAGAACGAGACCCACAACCATCCTACTGAGATAGAACCTTTCGGTGGTGCCGCCACTTGCCTTGGTGGAGCCATCAGGGATCCCCTCTCAGGAAGGAGCTACGTTTATCAGGCGATGAGGGTGACTGGAGCGGGCAACATCTGGAAGCCCGTCAAAGACACCATCCCCGGCAAGCTTCCTCAGAAGGTCATCAGCCGTAAGGCCGCTCACGGCTATTCCAGCTACGGAAACCAGATTGGTCTGGCAACTACGCATGTGCGCGAGATCGTGCATCCCGGATATACCGCAAAACGTCTTGAGATCGGTGCCGTAGTGGGAGCAGTCAAGGCTTCCAACGTGAGACGTGAGACTCCGGCTCCCGGAGACGTCATCCTCCTTTTGGGCGGACGTACCGGAAGGGACGGTATCGGAGGAGCTACCGGTTCATCAAAGGAACATACTGAGGCTTCTCTTGAGACATGCGGCAGTGAGGTCCAGAAGGGTAACCCCCCGGAGGAAAGAAAACTCCAGAGGCTTTTCCGCCGTCCTGAGGTCACATCCCTCATCAAGAAGTCGAATGACTTCGGAGCCGGCGGCGTGAGCGTCGCTATCGGAGAACTGGCCGACGGCCTTGACATTTATCTTGACAGGGTCCCCACCAAATACAGCGGCCTCAACAGCACTGAACTCGCCATCAGCGAGTCCCAGGAGAGGATGGCGGTAGTCGTTGAAGCTGACAAGGAAACCCGGTTCCGTGCATATTGCGCCGAAGAGAACGTGGAGGTCACTCACGTAGCTGAAGTCACCGACTCCGGAAGGATGAGGATGTACAACGGCGGAAAGAAAGTTGCTGACCTTACCAGGAAGTTCATCAACAGCGCCGGTGCAAGACATTTCGCGAAAGCTACGATAGAGGCTGTTCCTGAGAAGGAACCTTTCCTTCCCGTCGATGACGAGAAGAAGGGCCTTTCAGACAGGATCTTCGACCTTATGCAGAGGCCTGATGTGTGCTCGCAGAAGGGTCTTATCGAAATGTTCGACTCGACTATCGGAAGATCTACCGTCCTGATGCCTTACGGAGGAATGCTGCAGACCACTGAAACTCAGGTTTCCGTTCAGAAACTCCCTACTGACGGTTATACTGATACCGCCAGCATGATGGCATACGGATACGATCCTTTCCTTTCTTCCTGGAGCCCTTATCACGGTTCGGCATACGCCGTGGTTGAAGCTTGCGCCAAAGTTGTCGCGGCCGGTGGTGACTACAGCAAGATGAGATTCTCCTATCAGGAGTATTTCGAGAGGATGACCAAGGATCCCCATACTTGGGGCAAACCTCTTGCCGCTCTCCTGGGTTCCCTCAAGATGCAGGAAGCCTTAGGCCTTCCTTCCATAGGCGGAAAGGACTCCATGAGCGGTACTTTCGAGGACCTCAAGGTCCCCCCGACACTCGTCGCTTTCGGTATCACAACAGTCGATGCCGCTGACGTTATCTCTCCTGAGTTCAAATGGGAAGGCAACAACATCTACCTCATCAAGCACACTCCCAAGGACAACTTCATGCCTGACACTGACCAGCTCAAACGCAACTGGGAATACGTGAACGGCGAGATCCTTTCCGGAAACATCATCTCCGGTTACGCTGTCGGCGCTGCAGGAGTGGCTGAGGCGGTCTGCAAGATGTGCTTCGGAAACGCTTTCGGAGCGGATGTCAAGGTGGACAAGAACGATCTTTTCTGTGTCGCTCCCGGTTCCATAGTGGTTGAAAGCGAAGAGAACCTCGATTATCCTGAGGCCATCTTCCTTGGAAAGGTCACTTCCGGAGAAGACGGCTGCATCCGTATAAACGGAACCAAGATAAACATCTTCCGTCTTATGAACGCCAACGGCGCAAGATGGGCGAGCGTCTATCCCGATGTCAGTACACCTGACATGAAGAGGATACTGCCCGCCGGTATGGAAGGAGTCAAGCCTTTCAAGGCCAAGAAGAATGACCTCAAGTATAAAGGTGAGCCCGTGGAGCATCCGAAGGTATACATCCCCGTATTCCCTGGAACCAACTGCGATTACGATACCGCCAAAGCGTTCCGTAAGGCCGGGGCTGAAGTGGAATTCGGCGTTTTCCGTAACCTTACTGACAAGGATGTCCTGGAGTCGATATCAGACATGAAGAATGCTATAGAGTCATGCCATATCCTTGCTCTTTGCGGCGGTTTCTCAGCCGGTGACGAACCGGACGGAAGCGGCAAGTTCATCTCGAATGTGCTCAACAACGCTGACATAGCCGAGGCCGTCCACGCCCTTATCGACAGGGGAGGACTCATCCTCGGAATCTGCAACGGCTTCCAGGCTCTGGTCAAGTCAGGCCTCCTTCCTTATGGACGCCTCGGGATGGTCACCAAGGACAGCCCCACTCTCTTCAGGAATGACATCAACCGTCATATCTCACAGCTTGTGACCACAAGGGTGGCTACGACCAACAGCCCTTGGCTCGCAGGGATGAAGATTGGTGATGAGCACACTATCGCGGTCAGCCATGGAGAAGGCAAGTTCGTCGTGAACCCTGAACTCGCGAAGGAACTCTTCGCAAACGGACAGGTCGCCTTCCAGTACGTGGATCCGATTACGGATGAGATCACCATGGAATCCCCTTACAACCCCAACGGCTCATATTATGCCATTGAGGGCATCATCAGCAAGAACGGACAGATACTCGGAAAGATGGGCCACACCGAAAGGTATGAGGGGAATCTTTTCAAGAACGTCCAGGCGGACTTCGACCAGCCCCTGTTCGATAACGCCGTGAAATATTTCAGGGGAAACTAGACGATACTCAAAGAACAATCACAATAACAGTTCAACCGATGGCAGTAGATTACGAGAAGGCCGGTGTAAGCCTTGAAGCGGGATATGACGTTGTACGCCGCATCAAAAAGCACGTGAGTTCAACTGACAGGCCCGGAGTGATGGGCAATATTGGTTCATTCGGAGGCATGTTCGACCTCTCGGTCCTTGGAATCAAGGAGCCGGTCCTTGTGAGCGGCACCGACGGTGTCGGAACCAAACTAAAGATAGCGTTCGCAATGGACAAGCACGACACTATCGGCATTGATGCCGTTGCCATGTGCGTGAATGATGTCCTTGCCCAGGGCGCGGAACCCCTTGTGTTCCTCGATTATGTCGCCCAGGGAAAGACGTATCCCCATATCGTTGAAGCGATAGTTGCCGGTGTGGCTGAAGGCTGTCGTCAGGCCGGATGCGCACTTGTCGGAGGAGAGACCGCCGAGATGCCCGGCATGTACG
>DBWN01000142.1:6100-6435 GCA_002308935.1 Bacteroidales bacterium UBA1237
GGCATCCATTCCAACGGGTTCAGCCTTGTGAGAAAGATTTTCTCGGACAACAACCTTGATCTTCATGCGGCATATCCTGAACTGCAGACAGAAGAGCCTCTCGGACTGGTGGCTCTGACTCCAACCAGGATATATGTGAAGCAGGTTCTGGATGTCATACGTAACTGTGATGTCCATGGCGTCGCCCATATCACCGGTGGCGGATTCGATGAGAACATCCCGAGGATCCTGCGCGAAGGACAGGGTATCGAAGTCAACGAAGGCTCATGGGAGATCCTTCCGATATTCCGCTTCCTTGAGAAGTGGGGAAAGATCGACCACCGCGAGATGTTCAA
>DBWN01000146.1 GCA_002308935.1 Bacteroidales bacterium UBA1237
AAGACCACTCTGACAAGGATGCTTTCGCAGCATTACGGGTGGACCCCGAAATACGAATCCGTGACATACAACCCGTATCTTGAGGATTATTACAAGGATATCAAAAGATGGTCCTTCAATCTTGAGGTGTACTTCCTTGAGCAGCGGTTCCAGGATGTGCTCGAGATAGCGAAAAGCGAGGACGTGATAATCCAGGACAGGACGCTTTTCGAGGGTGTGTATATCTTCGTGGCGAACAACTACGCAATGGGCAATCTGTCGGAGAGGGATTTCAATACTTATATGGCCCTTTTCAATATGCTCATGGGGCTTGTAAGTCCTCCGGATCTGATGATCTACCTCAAGTGCTCCATTCCTCATCTTGTCGCTCAGATACAAAAGAGGGGCAGGGATTATGAGCAAAGCATCAGCATAGACTATCTGAAGGGGCTCAATGACAGGTACGAGAAATTCATTAATGAAGACTACAAGGGAAAGGTCCTTACGATCGAGGCCGATGACCTTGATTTCGAGAACAGGCCTGAGGACTTCGCGCTTATAACGGACAAGATTGATGCGGAATTGTTCGGATTGTTCTGATAGTGCGTTTGACATATCGGAAAAGAGAAGTATTTTTGAAGAAAGTCCCCAGAGGACATCACTTGAACAAAATCTATCACCATGCATATAGCTATCGCAGGAAACATCGGAAGCGGGAAGACGACGCTTACCAAAATGCTTGCCGCCCATTATGGGTGGACTCCGAGATTCGAATCTGTTGACTTCAATCCTTATCTCGCTGATTTTTATGAAGATATGGAGAGATGGTCATTCAATCTCCAGATCTATTTCCTCAACAAGAGGTTCAAGGACGTTGTGGAAATCTCCAAGAGAGATGACGTAATCATCCAGGACAGGACCATCTATGAGGATGCAAGGATATTCGCTCCCAATCTTCACGCCATGGGCCTGATGTCAAGCAGGGACTTCGAGAACTATTCCGACCTGTTCGACCTGATGATGTCCCTGGTCAAGGCTCCTGATCTTCTCATTTACTTGCAGAGTTCCATCCCGAATCTCGTCTCGCAGATCCAGAAGAGAGGACGTGAATACGAAAAGAGCATAAGGATAGACTATCTGACCGGTCTTAATGAACGTTATGAGAGTTGGATCAAAAACTATGAGCACAAGCTCCTCATAGTGGATGCCGACCGTTATAAATTCGGCAACCGCCCTGAGGACTTCGAGGCTGTGACCAACATGATAGATGGCGAACTGTTCGGTCTGTTCCCTGAATCAAAACAATAAAGACATGGCGGAAAGAATAACAATCCTTGATTTCGTAGAGAAATATACCAGACAATTCGCAGGCAACACTTTCCTCCGTGAAAAACCCGACAAGGTCTGGACTGAGACTTCCTTTGAGACGACAAGACTTGAGGCATATCGTATCGCTGCCGGTCTTATGACTCTCGGAGTCGAGAAAGGGGACAAGATATCCTTGCTCTCAGAAGGAAGGAACCTGTGGGTGATCGGAGAACTGGGCATCCTTTATGCCGGAGCGGTCAATGTCCCGCTTTCCGTGAAACTTGAAGAAGGAGGGGACCTCGTTTTCAGGATCCGGCATTCGGATTCCAAGATGGTGATGGTATCCGCGGGTCAGCTTCCCAAGATCCGGAAGATACTCCCTGACCTTCCTCAGGTGGAAAAAGTGATTGTCTTCGATCCCTTGCCGGAGTACGGTGAGAAGGAGATTTTCATAGGTGACGTCCAGAAAGCCGGAGATGATTTCCTTGCCTCCCATAGGGAAGAGTTTGAAAAGAGGTGGCATTCGGTAGGGCCGGACGATTATGCGAACATCAGTTACACTTCCGGAACGACAGCGGATCCCAAGGGAATCCTTCTGACGCACAGGAACTATACCGCTAATGTCGAGCAGGCCCATTCCGTCATCGGAATTGAAGAAGGGGCAGTCATGCTCATCATCCTTCCTTTGGACCATTGTTTCGCCCATGTAGCCGGATTCTATACGATGATGTCATACGGCGGCAGCATAGCGACGGTTCCCGTAGGAAAGACCGCCCTTGCTTCGCTGAAGAACATCCCTATTGCAATAAAAGAGACCCGGCCGATGATCATGCTGAGCGTTCCGGCTTTGGCCAGGAACTTCAAGAAGAACATCGAGAGCGGCATCAAGGCTAAAGGGCCCAAGGTTGAGAAGTTATACAACTTCGCCCTCAACAATGCTATCAAGTACAATAAAGAGTACTACAACAGGGGCGGTTTCCTCAACTGGTGGAGAAAGCCTCTGATGGCGCTTTTCGACAAACTGATATTCAAGAATGTCCGGGAAGGATTCGGAGGAAGAATGAGGTTCTTTGTCGGGGGTGGAGCCCTTTTGGATATAGAACTGCAGAGATATTTCTGTGCAGTAGGAATGCCGATGTTCCAAGGGTACGGGCTTTCGGAAGCCACCCCGATCATCTGTTCAAATTCTCCTGGCCACGCCATTTTCGGGTCTTCCGGAAGGGTCGTCAAACCGATGGACATAAAGATCTGCGATTCCGACGGGAAGGAACTCCCTTATGGAGAAAGAGGAGAGATTGTCATCCGGGGTGAGAACGTGATGGCCGGATATTGGAAGAACCCCGTCTCAACTGCTGAAACAATAGTTGACGGATGGCTCCACACCGGTGACATGGGTTACATGAATGATCCGGAATACCTTTGGGTCGTAGGGCGTTTCAAGTCGCTGCTGATTTCTCCGGACGGAGAGAAATACTCTCCCGAAGGGTTCGAGGACGGTCTCACGGACGGCTCCAAATACATCGAACAGGTCATCCTTCACAATAACCAGAACCCTTATACCATAGTTCTGATTGTCCCTAATAAAGAAAATCTCAAAGAGTGGGCGAAGTCCCGCGGCAAGGATCCTTCTACAGAAGACGGCAAGAAGGAGATGCTCTCAAAGATCCAGTCTGAAATAGATTCCTACAAGAAGGGCGGATCCAGGGAAGGCCTTTTCCCTGAGAGGTGGCTGCCTGCCGCTGTGGTAGTCCTTCCTGAACCGTTCACCGAGCAGAACCATATGGTCAACAGCACGATGAAGATAGTAAGGGGCAAGGTCGAGAAATTCTATGCCGACAGGATAGAGTACGCATACACTACTGAAGGCAAGAATCTTTTCAATCCCAAGAACATGGAGTCGATTTAACCCATTGTTTCTTTTCCTGAAAATTGCTTATATTTGGCATATCAACAATTAAAGAATCTTTAAACACAAGACAAAATGAAAAAATACGTTTGCGACGTTTGTGGTTATGAATATGACCCTGAGGTCGGCGATCCTGATAACGGAATAGCCCCCGGAACTCTTTTTGAGGATCTTCCCGCAGAGTGGGTTTGCCCTTTGTGCGGAGTCGGCAAGGATGAATTCAGTCCTGCTTAATAGTCCAGCATCAACAGATTATCTCCGGGGCCGACGGCCCCGGATTTGTTTTAGTCATGGCGCAGCGTCTCGTAACTGAAAAGAATATTTGAAATGGGTGCGGTAATCACAGGTCTTCTTATACCCTTGGCCGGAACGGTTCTGGGTTCAGCTTTCGTTTTCTTCATGAGGAAGGAAATGCCGTCCTATCTCCAGAAGGTGCTGCTCGGTTTCGCTTCCGGCGTTATGGTGGCCGCTTCTGTGTGGTCTCTGCTCATTCCTTCAATGGAGATGTGCGCGGACAAGGGAGCATGGGCCGCTTTTCCGGCGACTTTGGGGCTTTTGGCCGGATTCGCCTTCTTGCTGCTGATAGATTACGTGACACCTCATCTGCATCCCGTAGGCGGCCCTGAAGGCCCGCGGAGTCATTTGTCGAAGACTGCTATGCTTGCGTTGGCGGTAACCATCCACAACCTTCCCGAAGGCATGGCGGTAGGAGTCGCTCTTGCCGGGGCAATGAATGCTGACGCCCATATGACTGCCGCAGGCGCTTTGGCGTTGTCCCTTGGTATCGCCATCCAGAATGTCCCGGAGGGAGCCATCATTTCCATGCCTTTAAGGGCTGCCGGCAATTCCAGATGGAAAGCTTTTCTGGTAGGTGGACTGAGCGGAGTTGTGGAACCTCTCGGCGGACTTCTTGTGCTTATTCTAGCATCAGTAGTCACTCCTGCGATGCCGTATCTGCTGGCTTTCGCGGCAGGAGCAATGCTCTATGTCGTGATTGAAGAACTGGTTCCGGAAGCATCCCAAGGAGAGCATTCCAATATCGCAACAGTGGGTTTTGCGGTTGGTTTCGCCCTGATGATGGTACTTGATGTCGTTCTGGGATAGGAGCAAATTGCCCCTGGCTGCACATCACACTTTCAAAAGTGTTGCTTGAGGTGAATGAACCCCAAAAAACAAAAAATGCCTTCAGGAGTATTTAAAGTGTGATTTTTTGAATAACCTATTGTAATTATTATTATATTTGTCCTCGGATTCTGCGGGAGCATTTCACTTCTTGTAGCAGAGAAGAACGAATGGTGCTTGTTTTCACCCGTCTGGATCCCGATTAATCGAAGGAAATAAAACCGGTCACCTCAACCGGTCTACAAATCTTTCATGATTTGGGCGGTTTGGTCGCGAGACCAGGCCGCCTTCCTTCGTTATATCATATAGCGATATACGTTACTTCAGTAGGGGTGTGTTTCTAGACCGAGGGTTTACCCATTTTCTTCCGGTTATAGATTTTCTTGGAAGCGTGGAGCATCTTGCGTCCGCTGACAGGACGCCCATGTTCTTCGATTTCTTTCTCCCTGCTGGCCTTCCTTTCCGCTTTCAGGATATCCTCCACGCTTACTTTGCCGATGATGACTTTGTTTGTTCCTCTTTTCCTTCTCATGTTCTGCAGTTGTCCATTGCCGGACAAATATATGATTTTCGTTTCTGCCTGGGAAATCCTTGCAAGAAAAATGGCGGAGACTTTTTGGGCCCCGCCATACGGTTTGTAGGTTTTGATAGAGGGGAAGCCGTCATTCACCGGCTTCGCCACGTATGATTCTTATGTCTTCTTCACGGAAGTCAATTCCTATCTCTTTCTCGAATTCTTCCTTCTTCTCTTCTATTTCATCCTTGTGGCGGATCACCCAGTTCTCGGCATATACTGCAGCAGTCGCCAGTATGAAATATACAACGGTCTGGATAGTGAGGGCTATCATCTGGTCGTGAGCGGAAGAGAGGTCTCCTCCCGCGGTTGACATGTTGATGAAAGCTTGGCTTCCGAATGTCGAGGGGAAGATATAGGAGAAGTATTTCCAGAATCCGGGTATAGCCGCACTTGGCCAGGATGTCCCGGTGAGGAATACGCAAATCGGAGACATGAAAAGAAACAGCACGAATACGGTTTCCCTTTTCTTTATCAAGGTGGAGAAAGTCATGCTGAAGAAAACGCATGCGGTCACATAGAACAGCAGCAGGATCAGAATGTTCAGGAATTCACCCCTTTGGGGAAGTCCGAAGATTGCAGGAACTATGCTGGCTATGTATATTCCGATGATCATCCAGAGACCCCAATACGCGAATCCTCTTCCGAGGACAATTCTTCCCATTCCATGACCTTGGAGATGACCGGGCAGTGATGCGAAACTCCTGTTCTGCTCCCTTTGGGTTCCTGCCAGCAGCGACATTCCGTAGAACATCGCCTGTTGGATTATGATGAGCAGTATTGCCGAAAGCAGGAATATCGAGTAAGAGAACGCATTGTTGTAAGGATTGTTCTCTTCGTAAGGCACTGCCTGGACAAGCTGTGCCGCTTCGATTCCGGTGAAACCCGCGGCGGCATACCGTTCGATCTGTATTTGTCCGATCTCCTGGAGCATGACATGGTTGGTCGCCATAAGTGCGTTCTTGTAGTAAAGGAAGCATGACATGTCGCAGTAGACGGAAAGGGTGGCCGTCTCCATTCTCTGGAGTTTCTCTCCGAAGTCCCGGGGGAAAAGAACGATTCCTTTTACTTTCCTTTCCTGCATCAGCTTTTCGGCTTCCGCCATGTTGATGCATTTGTATGCCACCTCGACTTCCCTTGTAGCATCGAGTTCACGTATGTATCTTCTGCTTTCACTGCACGCGGCTTCATCCACGATCGCTATCGGGGTATCGTCCAGTATACCGTTCCTGTACACTACGTTGTAAAGAAGAGGATATATGAGTCCGGCTCCGAAGAAGATCAGCATCACACCTCCGTCCGAGAATATCTGCTTGAGCTCGTTGCAAGCTAAACTGCAGAAATCCAAAAGCCATTCACCGAAGTATCTTTTTTTCGTTGCCATATTGTCAAAATCAGTTAGTCGGGAAGTTCAGATTCTGGAACGCCCCCTTGAGTCTGGGAAGGACGGTCAGAGGGAGGAAGAGGAAGATGAGCAGATGTATTGTCTCCGGCCACCATCCTGCAAAGCCGCTCCCGAAATACACTTCCTGAACATAGAAGAGGTAATAATGCCTGAGGGGGAACGCTGCGGACCATCCTTGGATGAAGGGAGGCAGTGCTTCCACCGGCAGTGTGAATCCCGTAAGAGAGAATCCTAGCACACTGTATAGAGCGCCTACACTGAGGGCCAATCTCGGTATGGGCAGGCATCCTATTATGAATATCGCGAGGCTTTCACAAGCAAGCACCATCAGTATCATGGCCAGGAACATGTTCCAGATTGAGCCTGCGATAGGGAAGTGCATCCAGTGATAGAGGAGAAGCACTATAGCAAGTCCTATCGCCGAGAAGAGCACCGTATAAACTATCATCTTCCCCAGAAGTGCGTCCAGGATGGACCCTTCGGTTGTCTTCAGCAGTTGTTTTGATGTTCCGTATTTGAGTTCAGCTCCAAGTGAATAGATGAACACCAGGATGATTATGAGCTCAAGCATTCCGGGAAGCATCATGTTGGTCAGGTAGTATCCGTAATTGGTGGTGGTGTTTCCGATCTGGTGTGTGTCTATGTTAATTGGTTGGATACGTCCCATTATCTCCCTTTCGTTCACTCCTTTCGCTCTCAGGAATTCACGCTGGACGGCACCGTTGGTGAGGTTGATCATCGTAAGAATATCCTTGTATGCCAAGGCTCCTCCCACGAAATACAGTCCGTTGAGATAGTATGTGAATACAGGCCTGCGGTTGGCGCTGACATCAGCGTACATGCCTTCGGGGATGACACAAATCGAAGTTATCTTCCCGCTCATCATCGCTTCTCTCGCTTCCTCGAAACTGTCGAACATCACGGTTTTCCCGAGTTGGGTGGCGTCCATCTGCTGGACGAAGTTCCTGGACATGGAGGAATTGTCGTTGTCAACGATCCCTATAGGCAGGTCATGGGGAAGACCGTCCCTGAAGAAAGTGAGGAAGAATATGGCACAGAAGGTTATTGAACCGATCGAACCCAGAAGATACGCCGGCCTTTGCCGGAATATCCTGAGTTCCCTCAGCACGACAGCCTTTATGTTATTCCATGTACTCATTTCGGTCGGTTTATTTCCTGTCTTTCAGAATTACGGTCATTCCGGGGTAAATGCCTTCAATGTACTCTGTGGGCACGGCCCTTACTTCAAATGTCTTGGCATCGTACATGCCGGTCTCCTTCGTTGCTTTCCATGTGGCGTAGGATTCTCTGACGGCACGGTAGGAAACCGTTGCTTCGAAAGTCTTGCCGTCAAGAGCGGGCACTTCTACGGTAATCTTGTCTCCCTGCTTGAGTCCGTGGAGATAGTCCTCCCTTACGTTGAAGGTCAGCCAGATGTCGGTAAGGTCGGTCACTGTCATGATAGGGGATCCCTGTCCCACCAGTTCACCTACCTTGGGGAATGTTGCCGAAATGATTCCGTCAGAAGGAGATGTAAGGTACAGCTCTCCCAGATATCCTTCGACTTCCTGAAGTGCTCCCTGTGCCCTGTCCACAAGGCCTTCAGCGGCTTCTTTTTCCTCAGCCCTGGCTCCGTTTACCGCCATATCATATTGGCTCTTCGCTGCCTTCGTCTGAGCTACTGACGCGTCATATTTGGCCTTGGTCTCATCGTATTTCTGGGCGGAGATGACTTTCTGGTCATAGAGCCTCTGGACCCTTTCGAAAGACTTCTTCATCACGTCCTCCTGGACTACAGCCTGCTGCCAGAGTTCATATGCACCTGTTATCTGCTCTTGCCTTGCACCGTTTCTTGCCATGCTCCTTTGGGCCCTCGCCGAGGTGAGTGCTCCCTGAGCCTGTGCGAGTTTGGCTCTGACTTCAGGAGAGTCGATGTACACTACGGTGTCACCCTTGTGGACCATCTGACCTTCTCTGACGTACAACTGCTCCACTCTTCCGGGGACCTTGCCGGAGACGCGGTATTCGCTGGCCTCAACTTCCCCTTGGATGACGATGGGCTTGGGTTTGGAGACAAGATATCCCAAAAGTGCTATTATCACTATTATTGCGAGCAATGCCGCTATTCCTATAATCAGATTGTAGGTTTTCTTTTCTTTGGCCATGGTATATTGTTTTTTTCTTTGTCAGTTGATAAAAAATAATCAGTCATTCTGGAGAGAGGAACCGTTAGAATAGCAACCTTCGGCTTTGCGGAGGTTGACTGCATTCATTTGAAGCTCGATGCCCGCGTCGATATATTCCGAGTGCGCCTGCAGCCAGGCGGTCTGGGCAGCGAGAGCGGTATTCGCCTCAATCACTCCTTCTTCGAATCCGATGGTGGCGACCCTCATGTTCTCTTCGGCATTCTCGAGATTGCTTTCTGCCATACGCAGATGTTCGTAAGCTTCTTCCCTCTGCTTCCTGAGTTGTGTGACCTGCAAGTTGATCAGATCCTTGGCGTCATCAAGCTGAAGTCTGTACAGGGAGGCTTCCGTCTTTGCTTTCCTGGTTTTCTGTATGGCTTCAAAGCCGTGGAAAATGGGGATGTTCACCATCACACCGGCACTGACCATTCCGCCGAACTTGTGGCTGAACCCATGATAAAGATTGGGATTGGTTACGATATAATTGGCAGTAAGGGCGATTTGCGGCATCATGTCCGCTCTTGCCACGTCCACTTTCCCTTCATATATCTGCGAAGCAAGTTCAAGGCTCTTAGTCTCAGCCCTGTCCGCGTATATGTCATCGAGATTCTTTTCTTCCAGCATCTCGGGAAGGGGAATGTCGGAGAGGGTCTCGTCGGCAAGGGTTATATCGGAATCAAGAGGAAGCCCGATCTCTTTGCAAAGGAGCATTTTTGCGAGTGTCAGTCCATTGTTGGCCTTTGTGAGCAGCATGTCCGCCTCATTGGCCTTGACTTTTATCTGGAGGGCATCGGATTCTGTGGCGACACCTTCCTTTACTGCTACGGCCACATCGTTCTCCATCTTGTGAAGAAGGTCGGCATATGACTCCGCAAGTTCTTTCTTGTTCGCCACAGAAACAATCTGCCAATATGCTTGGTCGACTTCCACGAGGATTTCCTCGTATTTCTGGTCATATTGTGTCCTGGACAGTTCCTCTGCCAGCTTGGCGATCCTGTTTGCGGCGATTATCTTTCCTCCGACAAAGACTGGCTGTTGAGCGCTTATCACACCTGCGGCGATATTCTTGATATCAATCGTGAACAGGTCGTTGACGGAACTTCCGATCTGGTTGATGGCGGCGGAATAGTCCATCTGCTGAAGCCCGGCAATGAACTGCTGGATGTCAGGATTCGACATTATCTGTTGGGCGATTTCCGGTTTGCTCTGGATAAGCTGCATCAGCTCCTGCATCTTCTGGTCCTTTATCCCCTGGATGGTTGTTCCGGCATTCTGGAGATTGTTGGACATGTCCTTGCTCAGAAGGGAGAGGTCGCGGCTGTTGTGAATGTAAGCACCCGTGGCGGACACCTTCGGGAAATAATTCGCCAGAGCGATCTTGCGGTCGTAACCCGCCATTTCGACTTTTGCCCTGGCTTGCTCAAGGTCGCGGTTGCTCTCAATCGCCATTTGGCGGCATTCTTCCAGAGTCAGAGTCTGGGCTGTCAATGAAGCCGGCATGAAGGCAAGCGACAATGCGATCAGTAGGATCTGTTTTCTCATAAGTTATTTTTGTCTTGTTTTTTACTTTGTCATGACGGAACCCGGGAGGTTTCCGCGGTATCGGAAGTATGCAAGAAATTTGCCTAAAATGCTCTAAAAATGATTATAATTTCATCTTTTTGTTGTCAAAAAGTCGAATATTGCGAATAATTGAGAATCAAGTATGGTTTTTGATACGTTTTATATGAATCCTTTCTGTATGCTTAGGTCTGTTTTTTCTTCAAGCAATTCCTGACATGACATGATGGGTGTCAGAAAGGCATTATTTTAATATTAAAGCAGTATGAAGAACAATCTTCCGCAAAAAATCGATATCCGTAAATTCAAGAGCCTTTTCGATCTTGAGTATGATGCGGAACTAGGTGATGACTTTTTCATCGCAGACATTAGATACGATGAGTCAATGAAGGAGATCCTCCATCCCGTGAGGTTCGACGGTTTTCTGGCTATTTTCTGTATCAGCGGTGGTCTGACGGTGGACATCAACCTCAATACTTATGAAATGGAGAGCAATTCATTTCTTTTCACCGTACCCCAATCCATAATCAGAGTAGGGGACTACGGCAGCGATGTGAAGGATCTGCATTTCATTCTTGTTGCGATGTCCTCTGAATTCATGACGGGCATCAGGCTGGACTTCACGAAGATGTTCAACGAATCCATAAGGGTCCTTGACAATCCTTGTATCAAACTTGAAGGGCATGACCTGGAAATATGCAAGCAGTATCTGTATCTGGCGACAGACATCCTCAATTATGATATATCGCAGAAGAAACCCGCTGTAGGCTATTTGATTTCCTCAATTTGCCATGTGATGGTTTCGGTTTGGGAAAAGAAGATAAGCGAGGCCCAGAAAACCATCCAGACATCATCTCCAAGAGCGAAGATGATATTCGAGCAGTTCCTTCATCTCGTATCAGAGTACCACACAAAGGAAAGGAACCTCGGATTCTATTCCCAGAGGCTTTGCCTTACTCCTAAATATCTGAGCAAACTGGTGAAGAATGTAAGCGGACGGTCCGCATCTGACTGGATTGACTCTTTTGTCATCCTTGAGGCCAAAAATATGCTCCGCTATTCGGATGCCTCGATCAAGGAGATAGTGTACAATCTCAACTTTCCGAACCAGAGCGTGTTCTATAAATTTTTCAAAGCGAATCCCGGCTTGACCCCCAGCCAATACCGAAAAGGATAAGAAAATTGCCAATAATTTCTAAAAGGTTTTATATTAATAAATTATAAGTTGGAGGGCCGAGCAAGTTGATATTTTTTACAAAAGGGTATTGTTAATACGATTTAAATGCTTACCTTTGCACTCGGACATAAGAAAGTTTTTTTCATGTCTATTTGTTAAGTTCGTTTTATATATGGACCGGAGTTTTGGGGAAAGCTTCGGTCCTTCTTTTTGTCCGGAAGTCCCGTTTTCGCACCTGTTTTGCCGCCTTGCTTCTTTTCTGAAAGGATTTCCGATGTTTTTTTCTAAAAATAATTAAATTTGTAGAAATGTCGCCTTATGCGAAGCGGCAGCTGAGTAGCCAATAACAATCAAATTCAAATATTATCTCACATGGCAAAGAAAAGTACCAATCTTGTGGCAGTCATCACGATGTTTTTCCTCTTCGCGATGATTGCATTCGTAACCAACATGGCCGCTCCTGTTGGCAACATCTGGACAATGGACGATGCTGTAGGAAACAATCCTGCACTCGGCTTCATGGGCAACTTCATGAACTTCCTGGCTTACCTCTTCATGGGTATCCCTGCCGGAAACATGCTGACAAAGGTCGGTTACAAGAAGACAGCCCTCATCGCCATCGCAGTAGGTGTTGTCGGTCTGCTTGTCCAGTACCTCTCCGGCTTCAGTTCCGGTGTCCCCGGTTTCTGCATCTACCTGCTGGGCGCATTCGTTTGCGGTCTTTGCGTATGTATGCTGAATACTGTGGTCAACCCTATGCTGAACCTCATTGGTGGAGGCGGTACTAAGGGTAATCAGCTCCTTCAGCTCGGAGGCGCCTGCAACTCTTTGGCCGGAACCATCGCTCCTATCATGGTAGGATCCTTTGTCGGAGCTATCACCAAAAGCACGAAGATCATTGAGGTCAGCCCTATGCTGTTCGGTGCCATCGCTATCTTCGTAGTAGCCTTCATCATTATCTATTTCGTCAAGATTGAGGAACCTCATCAGAGGAAGGCTGACGCCGCTGCCAAGAAGGATGAACACAGCCCTTGGAGCTTCCG
>DBWN01000055.1 GCA_002308935.1 Bacteroidales bacterium UBA1237
CATTCAGGTTCCCAATAAAACACTCCCCGGCATACTCCACCGGAAGACCTGGACTCGCGAATTATCCTTGAGAGCTGGTCCCTTCCCTTCTCCATCACCTTAGGGTCTGATTCGTTTACTTCGAAACCGGTCTCCACTATCATGCATGGAGTCCCGTACTTGGATACTATGTGCTCCATATTGCTGAAACAATGTGATATCGACTCTTCTTCGTCAGTTTCAAGGCCGCTGTCAAGCGCCCAGTAAGGATACATGGAAAGGCCCACGATGTCCCACTTGGCTCCATACTTTTTCAGAGTATCGAGATTCCTGTCATACAAGGCGCTGTCAAAGCCGTTGTCCAGATGGACGATCACCTCAGCTTCAGGGAAAACCTTCTTTACAGCATCGTATCCGGCGCTGAAAAGTCCCGCATATTGTGAAGGGTTCTTCTCAAGATGCCCGACTGACTCAAGGATCGTTATGCTTCCGTCCTCTTCCCTGATCGGGTCTCCCCACCAGTCACCTTTCACTGTCCACAGGAAACCGTTGCTGGTCTCATTCCCGACCTGGACCCATCTCGGGGTGATGCCGTTATCCTTCAGAAGAGTCAGCACCTCTACGGTATGTTGCGACAGAAGGTCCTTTATTTCCTCGTATGAGTGTCCGCTCCATGAAGCGGGGATATTCTGTTTCTTGGGATCCGCCCAGAAATCGCTGTAATGGAAATCCACCATCACGGCCATTCCCAAAGCATCAGCCCTTTTCGCCTTGACAAGAAGGTCTTCAGCATCGCAATATCCTCCTCGGGAAGAAGGGTCGACCCAAACTCTCAGTCTCACGGCATTAAGGCCAAGGCTCTTCATAAGGGCGGTGCATTCGGACGGCGTGCCGTCCTTGGAATGGAAGACCACTCCCTCATCTTCAAGCTGAGTGGCCCAGCTTATGTCCGCGCCCAGCCAGAAATCCGGCTCTGTAGTGGCGGTTCCACATGAACAAATGAATGAAGCAGCCGACAAGACGGCACAAAGACGTGAGAGTGATTTCAGGAAAGAAGTTCTCATGAGGGTAGTTTTAACGATAGGACGAATATAGGCATTTTTAAGTATATTTGCACGTCAACACTCCTGCTTCGAAGATGTCAAAGGAAAAGAAGAACATGACCCTGCTCGCCGCCCTTTCAGCGGTGCTGCTTTCCATACCCTACCTTGTGCCCCATACGGGAATCGTTTCACTCTTCGCTCTCGTCCCCTTGCTTTGCATGGAGAGGATCGCCCATCTGGCCGAAGTGAAAAAGGTATGGATATGGCATTATTCGACCTTCGTCCTGTGGAACGCTCTCACGACCTTCTGGGTCTGCAACGCCACAATCGGAGGAGGGATCTTCGCAGTTCTCGCCAATGCCTTCCAGATGTCCGTAGTGTTCGGACTCTTCCGTTTGAGCCGCAAAGCTTTCAAAGGTGTCCTGCCTTATCTTTTCCTCGCCGCAGCATGGATAGCATGGGAGAGATTCTATTTCAGTGCGGAGATCTCCTGGCCATGGCTCACTCTCGGAAACTCATTCGCCAGGACACTGAGTCTCGCCCAGTGGTATGAATACCTCGGAACGATCGGCGGTTCAGTCTGGATATGGGCATGCAATCTCGGACTGTTCGGCATCCTCTGCGCACTTTCCGACGGGTCATGGCAGGAAAAGTGGAACAGCAAGGCAAAAGCCGGAGCGGTCATATCACTTGCTGCCGTCATTGTAGTGCCTATCGCAGTATCACTCAGCATATGGCACAACTACGAGGAGAAAGGAACTGAACTTGAAGTCCTCATAACACAGCCGAACTTCGATCCTTATCATAAGTTCCAAGCCCTGTCACAGGACCAGCAGAACGCTGTCCTGGAAGGTCTCATCCGTGAGAACCTCAAGGACAGGAAGGACAATCCTTCACCCGAACCCTTACTGGTGCTCGCACCTGAAACATTCACCTCTGATGTCAACCTGGACATAGTATCCATGGGAAGAACATTCAGACGGTTCGTCGGCATGCTTGCCGATTATCCCAATGTGAACCTTCTTTTCGGAGCGACCACGATGAAGTTCATGAACTCCGAAGAAAGGCCTTCAGACACTGCAAGGGACCTTGGGGACGGCAACTGGCTGCAGACCTACAACTCCGCCATAATGACGGACGCCACCGCCAGATACGAGGTCTTCCACAAGAGCCGCCTTGTCGTAGGTGTGGAAAAGACCCCTTACCCGAAAATCTTCAGGCCGATCGATGACCTGCTCGGAGGAGTGATGGGAAGGGACATAGGCCAAGATGAAATCTCCCTCCTCCATGTCGAAAACAACGCTGAAGGCCGAAACGCCAAACGAATACCCGTCGGATGCGCGATCTGCTACGAGTCCGTTTACGGAGAATACTGCACCGGATATGTGAAGAAAGGTGCCAAAGCCCTCACCGTCATCACAAATGACGCCTGGTGGGGAGACACTCCCGGATACCGCCAGCATCTGAGCTATTCATCCCTAAGGGCCATAGAGACAAGGCGTGACATCGCAAGGTGCGCCAACACCGGAATTTCCGCGATAATCAATCAAAGGGGTGAGATATTGGAATCAACCCATTGGTGGGAGACCGCCGTAATCCGCGGAAAGATACGTCTCACTGACGGGGAGACCTTCTTCGTCAAGAACGGAGACATAGCCGGAAGGATATGCTCATTCATGTTCATTTTCCTCCTTCTGGCTCTCATAGTAAGACT
>DBWN01000125.1:0-3986 GCA_002308935.1 Bacteroidales bacterium UBA1237
CTCTGGTTGAGGTTCATGAAATCCATGTCCATGGTCTCCCAAGGAATCTCAGCGTTGTACTGGGTATGGAAGTGGAGGAGAGGTTTCTCGAGAGCCTGGAGTCCCTTAATCCACATCTTGGCGGGGGANNGAAGGTGTGCATCCAGGTGATGATACCCGCGCACTTGGGGTCGTTGTTGGCGGCCTTCATGACTGCCTCGACTTCCTTGCTGCTGTTGGCAGTGCCTTTATAAACGATCTTTACAGGGATATTTCCGGAAGCGTTGAGGCCTTCGACCATCTCTTTTGAATGACCGTCAACTGCGACGACGGCGTCGCCTCCGTAGAGGAGCTGTGCTCCGGTGACCCACCAGAGTTCTGAATTCTCGAATGCTTTGATCATGGTATTGTCTTTTTAATGTTTCGTGGTTTTTGATGATTATTTCTTTTTCTGGCCGTAGTAGGCGTTAGGCCCGTGCTTGCGGCTGTAGTGCTTTTCGATGAGGTGACGGTTCATCGAAGGAGTGTGGGGAACGAGGTCCAGATAGGTGAACTCGATTGTCTTGGAGATGTACGCCATCTTCGCGACTTCCTCAAGGACGACTGCGTTGTGGACCGCATTGAAAGCGTCGGTGCCCCAGGTGAAGGGACCGTGGTTCTTGACGAGGACTCCGGGAGTGTCGTCGGGATTGAGCCTTGCGAACCTTTCGACGATGACGTTTCCGGTCTCCTTCTCGTACTCGCCGAACACTTCGTTCTTCCTCATGTCCCTGGTGCAAGGGATATCGTCATGGAAGTAGTCCGCGTGGGTGGTTCCGATGTTGGGGATGTCCTTCCCGGCCTGTGCCCATGCGGTGGCATAGGTCGAATGGGTGTGGACTACTCCGCCGATGTTCTTGAAAGCCTTATAGAGGACAAGATGTGTCGGGGTGTCGGAAGAGGGATTGAGATCCCCCTCCACGACTTTACCGTCAAGGTCCACGACCACCATGTCTGAAGGCTTCATGTTGTCGTATGAAACTCCGCTGGGCTTGATTACCACCAGTCCGCTTTCACGGTCGATGGCAGAAACGTTGCCCCAAGTGAAGATCACAAGTCCGTGCTTGACAAGGTCGAGATTCGCCTTGCATACTTTCTCTTTAAGTTCTTCAAGCATGATTACCAGAGTGTTATGTAAAGAATTATCGTTATGATGGCGATACCGAGAGCACCCCAGTTATAGACCTTGGAAGTATGGAACAGGCTGAGGTCGATAGGGAGGGCCTTGTGGTCCTTCTTGGTATCATTAGCGTCAGAGTAGAGCCAGATCGCGTTGCATCCTACAAGGACTCCGAAGAAGATGAACGCCTGGAATCCTATGTCGTTGAGGTAGGCAATGATGTTGTTCTCGGGAGTGGCGCTTGAAGGGAGGAGTGCACCCCAGATGATGACGACAAGCGCGATGAAGATGAAGAATATTCCGGCACCGCCAAGGATCTTCGCCCACTTGACCATCGCGTCACGGTCCTTCTGCTCAGGAGTCTCACAGGAGATGAACTTCTTGTCAAGGAAGGAGATGAGGATGAACAGGCTCACAAGGATGATGAAGATGTAACCGGCCCTGAGCTGGAAAGGAACACCGCCGAGGAACACCTTGAAGAGAACTCCAAGAGGAATAGTAGCGATAGCGGTCCATACGGCAGCCTTTGCGGAAGCCCTCTTCCAGAGAAGACCCAGACCGAATACGGTGATGATACCGGGATAAATGAATCCGGAGTATTCCTGGATGTACTGGAACGCCTGGTCAAGACCGCCGAGAAGAGGCTTGACAGCGATAGCTGCGATGATAAGGGCGGTAAGGGAAGTGAGACGTCCTACGGTCACAAGCTGCTTGTCGCCGGCACCCTTGTTCACATACTTCTTATAAATATCCATAGTGAAGAGGGTAGAGGTGGAGTTCAGCATGGAAGCCAGCGAGGAGATGATAGCCGCTGCGAGAGCCGCGAATGAAAGACCCTTCACCACCGGGGGAGCGAAGTTGCGGATGAGCCAAGGATAAGCGTCATCGGCCACATTGATGGAACCCTGAAGCTGAGTGAACTGGTCAGCATGAGCTGTCATGTAGAATGCGCAGACACCGGGGAGGACAACGATGAAGGGGATGAGGAGCTTGAGGAATCCGGCGAAGACCAGACCCTTCTGGGCCTCATCGACACTCTTGGCGGCGAGTCCCTTCTGGATGATGTACTGGTTGAATCCCCAGTAACCGAGGTTGGTGAGCCAGACACCGCCTACGATAGCGGCGATACCGGGAACGTTGGCGAACGCGCTTGCGTTATGTGACTCCTGGATCACCAGATGGAAGTGGGTGTCATTGGCGTATTCACCTGTGGTGAGGGTGGTGTAGACATTGCGGAGTCCCTCCATAGCAGCGCCGTCACCGGCTGACTTGAGGGCGAAGTATGCGGTGATCAGGCCGCCTCCGACGAGGAAGAACACCTGCATGACGTCAGTCCAGGCCACTGATGCGAGACCTCCGTAGATGGAGTAGATACCGGCCACAAGGAAAAGGAAGATGATGATGATCATCCTCATTGAAATCATCGACCCGCCGATGGATACGTAAACTCCCTGAAGACCGAGGATCTGCTCAATTGCGAGGGCACCGAGCCATGAAACTGATGTAAGGTTGACGAAAACGTACAGGAAGAGCCAGAAGATGGAGAAGGCCAGACCAACTCCGTCATTGTAACGCTCACGGAGGAACTGGGGTATCGTGAAGATCTTCTGTTTAAGCATGATAGGCAGCAGGAACTTGCCGATCACGATGAGTGTGATAGCGGCCATGACCTCATATGCCGCTGTGGCTATACCGTCACGGAAACCTGTTCCGGACATTCCGATGAACTGCTCCGCCGAGATGTTGGCGGCGATGAGTGAAGCTCCGACAGCCCACCAGGTGAGGGTGTTGCCGGCGAGGAAGTAATCATTGGCGCTCTTTGTCTCGCCCTTCTTCGTCCTTCCGAGGAAGAGTCCCAAAGAGACGAGAATAATGAGGTAGATGACAAGGATGATGAGGTCAACGGTCCTGAAGCCCGATGCCCCGATTGTCTGTGAGAGGTCGATACCGCTGAAGGTATCACCGATCTGCTGTACGAAATTCATAAAATATGTTGTTAGATTTTGAATTGTCCGATTTCCTTGAACCTTTCAGGATTGAACCTGTATAGAGCGGCTCCCTTTCGGGAGAGGGTCTTGTCGATGTTCCCGGTCTTTTCGATGTAGTCCATCGATGCTATCTTCTTGCGGAAGTTGCGCTTGTCCATCTCTTCGCGGAATATCGCCTCATAGAGGGCCTGGAGCTGCGACAGGGTGAATTCCTCGGGGAGGAGGTTCATTCCGACGGGCTTCACTGAAGCCTGGTACTGCATGAAGTGCAGAGCATCCTGGACCATCTGGTCATGGTCGAAGATGAGGTGGGGGACTTCAGGCAGTTTGACCCAGAAGGCGTTGTGCGCCTGGACGAGGGAGTGGTCATATTTCTTGATGTCGACAAGGGCGTAGTAGGCGGAAGAGATCACTCTCTCACCGGGATCCCTGTCGAGATCACCGTAAGTCCTGACCTGACGCATGTATAGGTCGGTGAGTCCGGTAAGCTGTCCGACGACCCTTCTTGCGGCGTCATCAACACTTTCACCTTCTTCCACGAAGCCTCCCATGAGGGACCACTGGCCTTTGGCCGGCTCGAAATTCCTCTTCAGAAGAAGAAGGCTCAATTCTCCGTCCTCGAACCCGAAAATGATGCAGTCCACAGCCATGTGGAACTTCGGATGGATGCTGTAATATGCTTTTTCTGAGGCGGTCATTAGTGAAGTGTTAAAATTACACTTTTTAAAACGGTACAAAGTTAGAAAATTAAAAGTGTATTTAAAACACTTATTATAACTTTTTTCACTATATTTGAGAAAAAATTCACATCAAATGATGAAAAGAACCTTCCTTTTGCTGTTGAGCGCCTTTCTCCTGTG
>DBWN01000125.1:4034-5481 GCA_002308935.1 Bacteroidales bacterium UBA1237
GTGATAAGGGTCGGGGACGATTACTACATGGTGAGCACAACCATGTTCTTCTGCCCGGGGGCACCCATTATGCATTCAAAGGACCTTGTCCACTGGAAAATCGTATCGTATATATTCGATACACTCGAAGATGATGACGTGTACAACCTGCGCAACGGAAAGAATGCGTACGGGCAGGGCCAGTGGGCGACATCGCTCAGGTACCATGATGGAGTATATTACGCCCTTTTCATAGCGAACGACCAGCACAAGACATATGTCTACAGGACCCGTGACATCGTGAACGGACCTTGGGAGAGGTCAGTCATCGACGACTTCTTCCATGACGCATCCATGCTTTTTGATGACGGGCACCTTTATCTTGTCTACGGAAACGGGGATCTGCGTCTTACGGAACTTGAGCCCGACGGTTCCGCCGTCAAAAGCGATGCGACCAAGGATGTCATAATATCAGCTCCCAGAGAAGGTTACATGCTGAGGGCAGAAGGAGCCCACTTCTATCATATTGGTGACTATTATTACGTGCTCGAGATAGATTGGCCCGCCGGTGAGGAAAGGACCGCTACCATTTGGAGGAGCAAAGACATCCGCGGTCCCTATGAATCCAAGACCGTCCTCAAGGGCACTTTAGGCGGAAGGCGTGACGGCATCGCCCAAGGGCCTATCGTGGATACCCCTTCCGGTGAATGGTACGCTATCCAGTTCCAGGACCATGGGGCTGTGGGAAGGATCCCTACTATCCAGAGGGTGACCTGGATTGACGGCTGGCCCATAATGGGTGAAGATACCGTTCCCGAGGAGGAAGTCAAAGTCAATCTTCCCGCTGTGGGAGAAGACTATGTATGGGCTTCGGATGAGTTCGATTCTGACCGTCTCGCTCTCGTATGGCAATGGAACCATAAGGCTCCTGACAACTGGTCCCTTACCCGGAAACCCGGCTGGATGAGCCTCCACGCCGAGAGGAAGGCTTCGGGAATAGCTGATGCAATAGGAACACTTACCCAGAGGACTGTCGGACCCAGGTCTTACAGCGAGACCCGTCTCGATTTCTCTTCCCTGATGGACGGAGATGAAGCAGGAATCTGCGCATTCCAGAGCCTGAGCGCCAGGATCGGTGTGAAGGCTGAAGGGGGAGTGAAGTATATTGTCGGGAAAGAGAGGGAGGAGGAACTCTTCCGTATACCTTTGGAAGATGAGAGAAGTGATGTCTTCCTCAGGATAAAGTATGTCTTCACGGCAAGTGAAGATGATGGCTGTCCCGACGATACCGCCTTTCTGGACTATTCTTTCGACGGGGAAAAATGGACCCGTCTTGACTATGCGCTCCAGATGAAATACACTCTGGATTACTTTACGGGATACAGAAGCGCCCTGTACTGCTTCTCTACTGAAGGCGAGGGAGGATATGCCTATTTTGATTATTTCAGGCAGTGGACATTTTGAAAAA
>DBWN01000270.1 GCA_002308935.1 Bacteroidales bacterium UBA1237
TCTCCAAGAGCCTCGTAATCCACGTCGATACCGACAACGGCGTCGGCTCCCATTGCCGCGGCTCTCCTTGCCATCTCGTCCAAGGCCCTGTCCCTGGATTTCATGAGCTCGTTTTCGTATGAGCCTGACCTTCCGCCGATGAAGTTCCTTATCCCGGCGGTGAAGTCCTTCAGGAAGTTAACTCCTGCGACCACCTCGCCGAAGACCACTCCCTTATATTCGACTATGGTTCTCCCTTCAATGGAGGGGGTTGTAGTAAGTATCATGACTGTAATGATTTACAATTAAATAACTTAGAAATCGTATCCGAATGAGAAGTTGACTCCGAAACCGGTCATATTGCTCCAGAATCCGCTGACCCTCAAGGGACCCGCCATGGTCTTCCTGCCGAACCCGATGCCGAAAGCATAAGCTGTCGGATCGTGCGAAAGCAGACCTTTGAAGGAACCGGCATTCTGAAGGAGCTGGCTCTTCAGGCTGAAATAAGTCTTGTGGTTGAGCCGGTAGCGGGTATCGAACTGGGTAGAGAAGAGGAAACCGTCGTACACGTTCATTCCTGAGGAAAGTCCGAAGAAAGGTATCTGGGCTTCGACGTACCTTCCGGCAAGAGTTCCTCCGGCGCTGAGCACGTGAACGAAGTCCTTCATCCCTGACTCGGCGCTTGTCCATCCGAAGTACAATGAAGGAAGGAAGGTGAATTTGCCGTCAGTGAAAGCGCCCTCGGCGGACAGAAGTCCGGTGAAGTAGGGTTTCACCTTACCGCTTCCTTCGTACTCCCCCTGTTCCTCAAGATAAATTGAATAACCGTTGAACATCTCCCTGGCCTTTAGTCCTACCCTTACGCCGGAAGTCGGGAAATACCCGTCATTGAAGGTGTCCAGAAGAAGGTCTGCGAAAGCCGAGAACCAGCGGCTTTTGAAGTCGGTGCCCTTCCAGTGCATCTCCGCATCCAGATAATCCTCATAAGGTTCCATCTCGGCGGATACACCAAAGCGCGCTTTGCCGAAGACGAGATTGGGATCCTCGACAAAGATATCCATACCGGTATGCAAGGCGTTGTACATGGCGTATTCACCTTCGTACCTGTAGCGGAAATTCATCTGGTTAGCCCTAACGTCCATACCTATGATGGGAAGCCGGTTCAGGGGCTTGTATGAGAGTTCGAGATTGAGGTTGGTGTTCCTTCCGATCTTCAGTTCAGAGAGGAACCGTGTCCCGTAGAGCTTCCTTGTGCCTATCCCCAGAAAAGCGTCAACGTACACGATCTCATCAGTATCGACATGCACTCCAGCCCCGAACTCATTGCGCTGTCCTTTCTGACAGTCGAAGACAAGGGTATAGGGCTCCTCATCTCCAGTAAGGCGATAAGTCACTGAATCAAAGGCCTTTGAGCCGTAAAGCACAGAGAGGATGGACTCTATCTCCTCCTTGCCGTAAAGGCCGGGCTTGTAGAAGAAACGGGAACCAAGGAACCGGTCCTGCTCCTTTGATGTAACTCCTTCCATCCTTACTTCTTTCACCCGGACCTTGGTCCTGCCGAGATCGACGGCGGTAGGGGCAGTTCGTTTCGACGGATAGCCGCTCGTCCTTTGAGCGATGGCCTTGAACTCATCGGCACGGGCAACGGAGTTGGCGTACCCCTGACGTATGATGTCGTCCACGCTCTTCTCATCGAAAGCGAGCATCGAATACCCTTCCAGGGGATGCGATACCAGAAGGTCGGCGTCCTGCTTGTTTATAGTAGCCGCGTCATGCGACATCATGGACACAGTCTGCATCACAAGGCCGTAGAGCGAACCCAGTTCCGCGAAGTCCCTCTCGAGCGGCATGTCGGAGCCGATTATTATGTCGGCGCCCATCGCCCTTGCCACGTCGACCGGGAAATTGTTCCTCGTGCCTCCGTCAAGAAGCACCATACCGTCTGTCCTTACCGGTCTGAAATAGAACGGAATGGCCATGGTCGAACGCAACGCGTCGACAAGCGACCCGCCCGTCCAGTTCTTCTCTGACATGGTGTACATGTCGGAAGCCACACAGAAGAACGGTATCGGAAGGGCGTCGAACTCAACAGAGTCCTGGTAACCGACCGACACGGAGCTCAGGGTATTGCGTACATTGTATCCGAACAGGAACCCGTCAGGGATCCCGAGGCCGAGCTGGGAAAGAGCCTCCTTCATGACCTCGGAAGAAGAGGTCTCCTTTTCGGACACGTTCTTCTGCAAGGGCTTCTGCCTGTTCATCCTTTCCGTGGCTTCCTCCTTGCCGTAACGGAAAGGGATAGTGATGGCGAACCTCTCGGCGTTCTTCCTCCGCTTGTAGCTCTGGAAGGAATCGGACACCTTGTCGGACATCATCACCGTCCAGTCGAATCCCCTGACCAGGGAATCAAGATACGGTGCGCTGTAACCCAAGGAATACAGTCCGCTGACAAGACCTCCCATACTGGTTCCGCCTATAAGGTCGACAGGTATTCCCAGTTCCTCCATGTAACGCAGGACGCCAAGGTGAGCCATGCCCCTGGCGCCTCCTCCGGCAAGCACCACGGCCACAGTGGGACGGTACTGGCGGATGGAGTCCATACGGGCTCTCACCCTGGCTATGGCCAAGGAGTCCCCTACCGGGTCCACGCTCGGCATCACCAGATTGTTGGGATTCTGTGAAAAAAGGGCGGTAAAGGAAAGAATTGAGACCAGTGAAAGGAGTATCTTCTTCATCGTCAACTTATTATCTAAGGTATGGAAAGATTTCTAGAAACGGTAACCCACCTTCAGGCCGGCTATCCAGTCATGGAACAATCCGACAGTGTCCATCTTCAGTGCGGTGCCTTTCTCATGGCGTTCCGGGTTCATGGGGACTTGGTTGCTCTTGATCCGGAACATGTTGTATTCACCATAGAGGTTCACGTTCCATCTGTCATATGTGAAAAGTGCCCCAGCCCTCAGGATGAGGTTCGGCTGGACGGCTCCCTTGATCTTGCTCTGGCCGGAGATCTCGCAGCCGGTAAGGTACATTTCCCTCACTTCTATGTAATCCCTCAACGCGTCGTATTCGTCAAGGCCGTGCTTCCTGAGGTATTCTTCCTTGACGTAATTCCAGTCCGGGTATCCGTAAGTCCTGAAAATCACCCTGTTGAGGAAGGTCAGCATAGGGGTGGCGGTGAGGTTCAGGGTGAGGTTCCTCAGGCCTTTGTCCTTTTCGGAGGGATCCCTGTGCAGAATCACTCGGTTGTATGAATATCCGGCACCGATGGAGAGCTGCCTTGTGGCGATGCTTCCAGTATCGTCCAGAAGCATCACGAAGACTTCGTCATGAGGGTCGAAGCTCATTTCGCCGGAAGAGTATTTGGAGACGAAAACCACCGAACCCGAGGACTTCTTCTGGAGAGTCTTCGAATCATAAGCGGCAATGTAGGAGAAACGTCTGCGGTTGAGGACGTAATAGCCGTCCACCGAGAAGAACTTCATTCTTCCCGGGTACTCTGTAGTGAAATCCATCGGTTCCATCTCCACCACCTGCGTGAAGGCAAGGTTCCCGCTGATTTTCTCGTAATGCTTGCTGTAGCGGACCTGGATGCCGTATCCCGCGCTGAAAAGGCGGATGAAATTGTTCTTGTCAGCGTTCTTCTTCCCCAGTTCCTTGCCCAGACCGAACGAAAGGGGCCCCCATCCTGCGGTGAGGCCGAGCTGGTTGGAGGAGCGGCTGTCGAACTTCATCGAAAGCGAAGCTCCGACCATCTGGTTTTCAGCTACGCCTTCGATGTCACAGTCCATGGAAAGGCCTGTGCTGATGAAGGTGTATTTCGGTGACAGGGTCCATCTTGGAGCCCTCTGCAGGAAATACTCCGGATCGAGGACCTTGCTCGGCCCCGTGAGTTTGTTCCAAAGATCGACAGTGTGCTGGGAGAATATCTGCGCTCTGCTTCCCTGCATCGGGAGCAGAAGCGATACGAGGATGAAGAACAGGGTTCTCTTATTGGTCATTGTGAAGTGGTCAATATGCAAATATATCGCTTCTCCGTGTATTTTCAATACCGGAGAGGATGGAAAAACCGCTTTTCAGGGCGCTATTCCACCACTTTCAGTTCAAGATCGTATCCGGCGTACTTTGAATCGACGAGGACAAGGGCGCAGGGACGCATGGTGTAAGAGATGGGTTCGTCCTCGATGATCTTGTAAAGCACCCTTATCTTCCCTTTCGAAGGGACTTCGACATCCTCGATCTCAATGGTGGTATCGATATCCCTTTTCCCGAGGTCTATGGGGATGACGCACTTCGAGGCGAAGTCTATCGGGGTCGGAAGACCGCCCATCACGGCAGCGGTCCCGAACCATTCGGAGAACAGTTCCTGGGATGAAATCGTACCCGGCACCCTGCCCTGCACGTCATTCCTCACGAAATACCCGTCAGCTACGCTGTAGTCCACCTTGGATGGAGATTCGCCGCAAGAGAAAAGGCACATGGAAACGGCTATGGCCGCCATTATGGAGAATATCTTTTTCATATGACCATTAGTTTATACAAAGGAAAGAAATCCTTATGAAAAGGACAACTTGGAGGCGGGGCGGACTGCAGAAAAAACACCCCAACCTCCACAAGAAGGCAAATCAAGGACTTCCGGACTATGAGATGACGCGGAAAATTCGTAAATTTGCACGATATCGCGTGTTTACGTAAACCAGCGATTGACCCGTAACACCACCGCTCCTTCATCGGAGGGGCAGAGCAACAAGCAGCGAATGTCAAGAAAAAAGATAGACCTTGTACTTGAGAACGTGACCGTCGAGGCGATCGCCGCTGAAGGCAACGCCCTCACTCATGTGGACGGCATGGTCCTTTTCGTGGGGAGCGCAGTCCCCGGGGACATAGTGAACGTCAGGGTCACCAAGAAGAAAAAGAATTTCATGGAGGGTTACATAACCAAGATCGTCGAACCCTCCCCTGACCGTCTGAAGCCCTTCTGCAAGCATTTCGGGCTATGCGGAGGCTGCAAATGGCAGGCTCTCCCGTACAGGATGCAGCTCCAGGCGAAGGAGCAGCAGGTAATCGACCAGCTGGTGAGGATCGGCCATCTCGACATCCCTCAGATCTCGCCCATAATCCCTTCCGAAAAGACGACCCTCTACAGGAACAAGCTGGAATTCACCTTCTCCAAGAAAAGGTGGATCTACCCTTGGGAGGATCCCGATTCACTCTCTGAAGAAGAGCGGCTCGGCCTCGGCTTTCATGTCGGGAAATTCTTCGACAAGGTCCTTGACATAGAGGAATGCCACCTCCAGAGGGAACCCTCCAACGCCATAAGGAACTTCATCCGCGACTACGCGATAGACAACGGCCTTGAGTTCTATGACCTGAGGGAAAACAAGGGTTTCGTCAGGAACATGTTCATAAGGACGACCGACACCGGTGACGTCATGCTCATCATGTGCTTCGCTTATGAGGATGAGCCAGCAAGGGTCGCGATGCTTGACGCGATAGCTGAAGAATTCCCTGAAATAACCTCCCTCCACTACGTGATAAACACCAAGTTGAACGACTCAATTTCCGACCAGACCTGCATCCTTTACAAGGGCAATGAGGCCATATTCGAGACCATGGAGGGACTCTCATTCAGGATAGGTCCCAAGTCCTTCTACCAGACCAACAGTGCCCAGGCATACAGGCTCTACAGCGCAGCCAGATCCCTGGCCGGCCTGACCGGAAAGGAGACCGTCTACGACCTTTACACAGGAACCGGCACGATAGCCCAGTTCGTCTCCTCCAAGGCTTCAAAGGTGATCGGCATCGAATACGTTCCCGAAGCCATCGAGGACGCCAAGGACAACGCCAGAAGGAACGGGATCACCAACTGCGAATTCTTCGCCGGGGACATGAAGGACGTGCTGAACGCCAAGTTCATCTCCGCCCACGGACATCCTGACGTTATGATACTCGACCCTCCAAGGGCCGGAATACATCCCGCGGTTGCGGATGTCATCCTCGCTGCTGAACCGTCAAGGATCGTCTACGTGAGCTGCAACCCCGCCTCCCAGGCGAGGGACCTCCAGATCCTCTGCAGCAAGTACAGGATAACCGCGGTGCAGCCGGTGGACATGTTCCCCCACACCCAGCACGTGGAGAACATCTGCGCCCTCGAACTCATACCTGAAGAGGAGAGAACCTCCCCTGAAACCATTCAGCAAGACTGACGACTATGGAAATCGGACTTCTCTTACAGATACTTCTTCTGATAGTCAGCCTGGTGATGATAGTGGCCGGCGCTGAATTCCTTGTGGACGGAGCATCCGCCATCGCAAGGAAGATAGGCATCAGCGAGTTCGTCATCGGCCTCACCATAGTGGGCATGGGCACGTCAGCCCCCGAGATGGTCGTGAGCTACACCGGAGCCGCCAAAGGGTTTTCGGACATAGCCCTCGGCAACATCCTCGGATCGAACATATTCAACACCCTGCTGATCCTTGGCGTCACCGCCATGATAATGCCCATCGCGATAACTCCCCAGAACAGGAAGAGGGACATCCCGATGAACATCATAATAACGGTCCTTCTTCTCGTGCTGGGGCTCCACAAGACCTTCTTCGGTCTGGGGGCATCCGACACCCTCTCGAGGATCGACGGCGGAATACTCATCGCACTCTTCGTTGCCTACATGTGGTCTGCCTTCAAACAGGGCAAGGGCACAGATTCCGAGGAGCAGACTGAAGAAGGGACCAAAGAAAAGAGCGTAGCTCTCTCCCTTCTGATGATCGCAGGAGGACTCGCCGCCCTCATTTTCGGAGGGGACAAGTTCGTCGACTCCGCGACCAAGATCGCGAAGATGGCGGGTCTCAGCGACAAGTTCATCGCGATAACGGTCCTGGCCGGCGGCACATCGATGCCGGAACTCGCCACCTGCATAGTAGCGGCGGCCAAGAAAAGAGGACAGCTGGCCCTCGGCAACATCCTGGGCTCCAACATATTCAACATCCTTCTCATATTGGGAGGAAGCGCGCTCATATGTCCCCTCTCCCTCCAAAACATCAACTTCGTGGACGCCGGCGTGCTGCTTCTGAGCGGCATACTGGTAATGCTTTCCGCTGTATTCTTCAAGAAGGACGAGATGGACAGGGCGGATGCCGCAATGATGCTGATATGCTTCGCCGCATACATGGGATGGCTGTTCTACAACCTCTAACGGCTTGTTTCGCACGGAATTTGTTCAGACATCAATGACACATAACTATAGATAATAAAACCAAAAACCGCAGAATATGGCATTCAAACCCACTAGGTACCAGCTCGTGAACGTAGGTACCGGCAGAATCTTCGAAGACGGGGAATGGACACTCGCCGACCCCCAGGCACCCTCTCCCTCACTCGTGAGGGCACAGTACGCCAACAGGCTTTTCACTCCCAGGGAGGACCTCGACGGCCTTTACCGCTACGCAGAGTGGCTGCCGATCAAGAGAGTGCTCAAACACTCCCACGCACCCGTCACCTACAAGTCAAAGTATCTGGCGGATTTCCTGGGAATGGAGAACCTCTACATCACATTCTCCGGATTCTGGCCCAAGATAGGCGCCAGGATGGCGACTTGCTCCTTCAAGGAGACCGAGGCCTACTCCGTCTGCGCAAGACTCCCCAAGAACACCAAGGAAGTCCTCGTCGTCCAGTCAGCCGGCAACACGGCTCGCGCATTCGCGCAGGTATGCTCCGACAACGGCATACCCATCGTGATCTGCATCCCCGAGGACAACGTCCATGACATGTGGTTCCGCAAACCCCTCAAGAACTGCGTCAAACTCGTCGCGGCCCCCAGAGGATCCGACTACTATGACGCAATCGCCCTCGGCGAAAAGATCTGCATCAACCCCAGGTACAGGGCTGAAGGCGGAGCCAAGAACGTCGCAAGAAGGGACGGAATGGGAACGACCGTGCTCTCAGCCGTAGAGGCCATGGGCAGGGTCCCCGACGCTTACTTCCAGGCCGTGGGCAGCGGAACAGGAGCGATTGCCGCATGGGAGAACGCCCTCAGGCTCCAGGAGGACGGACGCTACGGCGGACACAAGATGAGGATCTACTGCAGCCAGAACGCCCCCTTCACCATCATGTACGATTCATGGAAGGCCGATTCTAGGGATCTGCTCCCTCTCTCACCCGAAGTGTCCAGGCGCAATTCCGAGGTTATTCTCGCCAAGGTCCTTTCGAACCGCAAGCCGCCGTACTCCCTCGCCGGAGGTCTGTACGACACCCTCAAGGCTTCGGGCGGTGACATGTTCAAGGTCACCAACGACGAGATCGTCTACTGGATGCTCCAGTTCTTCAAACTCGAAGGCGTCGACATCTTCCCCGCTGCGGCTTCCGCCGTATGCGCCCTTTCACAGGCTCTCGAGGAAGGCAAGGTCGCCAAGGACGAGTACGTCATGCTGAACATCACTGGAGGCGGAATGCTCAACGCAACCAAGAAGGGATTCACCATCAAGGAACCCGACATCGTGCTGAGCCCTGACCTTCCCGCCGAAGAGATAATCATGGCGGTCGACAAACTCTGGTAAGACACAATAACCCACCCTGCTTGAACAATAAAGAACAACTTTCATGATCCTTCACCTTCTCCAAGTCCAGGTACCCACACCGGATGCCGAAGAAATAGAAGCCGCTTCCGACTCCGCGAAGGCAGTTCTCGAAATGTTCGCCAAAAGAATGGCGGAACATCCCCAGGAGTCACTCGTCTCCATGGGGCAGAAAGCGCTTGAGTTCGGAATCAAGGTCCTGGCCGCCATACTCATCTACGCCATAGGCGCGTGGATAATAAAGAAAGTGGTCAGGATGCTCAGAGCGGTCTTCGAGAAGAAGGGCTCGGAGAAGACCCTGGTGAGTTTCGTGACGTCACTCGTGTCCATCACACTGACGATCATCCTCATCATCATAGTGGTGGGAACACTCGGAGTGAACAC
>DBWN01000157.1 GCA_002308935.1 Bacteroidales bacterium UBA1237
GCCCACATAAGGACAAAGAAGAATTTCCTTCGTCCCTCATTCTACAACCTTCCTCCCGAGAAAGTCATCTCGATGCTTGAAGACGCCGGACTCCCCTGCCAGGTTGAAAGGGGTGACAGGGCATTCCCCCAGTCACACAAGGCTTCTGACGTAGTCGATACCCTAAGGAACATCGCAACAAGAAACGGGGCCAGAATAGAGAACAACGTCGAAGTGAAGGCGATCACTGTGAACAATTCTTCGAAAGGTCCTGTGTTCATGATTTCAACGCAAGGGACAAGGACCTTCAGCTGCTCGAAACTGATTCTATGCACGGGCGGTCTTTCATACCCGGGAACAGGTTCCACCGGTGACGGATATGCCTTCGCCGAGAAATTCGGGCACAAGATCGTGGATTGTTTCCCTTCCCTGACGGCAATGGTCCCTAAAGGTTACAAGGACGCTTCACCCGAGAAAGGAGGTCACCTTGACAGGTCCGCCCCCCTATCTTCAATCGGGAAAGCCCTTTGCGGAATCCAGCTGAAGAACGTATCACTCACACTCTCGGCAAACGGCAACGTCATAGCTTCCGAGATGGGTGACATGGACTTCACAGACGGCGGAATAGAAGGTCCTATAGGGTTCAGCCTCAGCAGGGACTGTGTCAAAGCAG
This sequence comes from Bacteroidales bacterium UBA1237, assembly GCA_002308935.1. GTDB lineage: Bacteria > Bacteroidota > Bacteroidia > Bacteroidales > UBA932 > Cryptobacteroides. The sequence goes on from DBWN01000157.1 coordinate 653, forward strand.
TCATGAACGGCGGCAAGCCAGTCCTCCGCCTTGACCTGAAACCGGCAGTGGAACCGGATGACCTGCGTGAAAGGCTACGTGGCCTTTGGAAAGAGATCGGCAAGGATCCCAGAAGTTCGAAGATGCCCATCCCCTCACTCGCCAGAGTCCTTCTCGGAAAGCTCATGCCAAGGGAACTCATAGGAGGATTCATGATGTGCAATCCCTCCATTCTCCAAGGAAGGAAAGGCAATGAAAGAATAGACCTTGACACACTGACCAAAGTGCTCAAGGGCTGGGAGTTTCCGGTTGACGGATACGTCGGTTATGAAAGATGCGTCGTCACGGCGGGTGGAGTATCCCTCGATGAGGTCCTTTCCAAGAGCATGGAATCACGTCTGCAGGAAAGCCTCTACATTTGCGGAGAACTCCTTGATGTCGACTGTGATACAGGTGGATACAACCTCCAGGTGGCTTTCTGTACCGGATTCATGGCTGGGCAAAGTGCAGCCAAAGCCGTCCTTTCCGACAGCCAAGAATAGATCCATCACCACAAAGAACCGATCATCCCGGCCTTTGCTTTCCGCAAGACCGGGATAATTCTATCATTTACGGGTATTGCACCCTGGTATCAATACTTTTTCAGAGTGGACGCCCTGGATACGGACTCGACATCGAGAGACAATCCTCTGTTGCCGTTGTAAAGAAGTGATGACGCTCCGGAAAGTTCCACTTTCAGTTCATCCGCGACATCCATTCTGGCAGTAGAAGAACCGGACAGCTCGGCTGAAGCCTTTCCGCACTCAAGAGAAGAAAGCGAGAACTTGGAGACTCCGCTGCCTTCGACAGTCATCCTCCTCGCCCTTCCGGACAAATCAGTCAAGGAGGATCCTGAGGATTCAAGTGAGAGGTTGTCTGTGTCGACCTTTCCTGATGCCTTGCTTGCGCCTGAGACTTCTATCGTAACCCCGTCAGCAACTACGTCAAACTTGGCCACAGAAGCCCCGGACATGGAAGTAGAGAAAGAATCGCAGTCCAGCATGAAATCACCGTTGGAAGCTCCGCTCATGTCAAGATTCGCCTTCCTGGAGCTCACCCTCACGCCCTTCGCCGAAGAGGCGCCGCTCAGTTCGCAATAGAAAACATCCCCGCCCAGATCGAAATGGTCATTGAGAATGATGCCGCTCGCTCCGGAGAGTTTCACGTTCGAAAGCTTCGGCATAGAAACATATGCTTTGAGCACAGTATCCCCTTTAAGCCTTCTGGAAACGCTGTTCGGCATGTTCTCCAATCCAAGGACCAATGAGCTGCCAACCACCCTCACTTTGACGTATGGAGCTATGGTTTCAGTGCACTCTATACTTACAGAGAAAGGTCCCTTGCTGACTTCCACCTTGAAAATACCTGAAGCGGATACTCCTGTGAAATTCCTTAAGTTATAGTCCTTGGTAACAGTCGGAGCAGGAGCCTGTCCATCGGAATAAGAGAACTCGTCTTCTTCATTCAAGTCCCATCCCCTTTCAGTGAACACCCTATCACGGAGCTCCTCGAAGTCAGCACGGGCATCCTCAATCTGGTTCCTCAGGGCCTCCATAGCCTCATCACTGATCTTGGGAATCTGGGCAAGATAATGGTCCTTACTTATGGAAAAACCTTCTTTCAGACTGTCCCAATACTCCTTGCTGTTCTCAAAGCTCTCCTTCATCTGCTCACGGAATGCTTCCATTTGTGCAGCGAGAGCCTCCTTGTCGAAATAGAACGGGAATCCTTCAGACCAGTCCTGACTTTTCTTCTCATCCTGTGGCTTTGTCTGGACCTGCATGAGGTCATATCCTTCCGAACGAGAATCCGGCGACGCATATGCCGAGACTCCAGCAAGAGCCAATGCCGCAAGTGCGGCGTATCTGAATATAGTTTTCATGGTTTTGTGTTTTTCAATGTCTATGAACTATATGATGGTATTGTTTCCAGAATCCTTGACGGCTTTCCCCAATCCGTCCAGAATAGCGCCGTAGTGCCGTTTAAGGATGTCCGCCTTCTGAGCTGAAGGCATCTCCTCGGGAAGCTGATGAAGCAGCGGTATCGCCTCAAAGGATATGCTCTCAAGGGTGGTTTCCAGAAGAGGATTCTGCCCGGCTTTCTTGGAGTAATTCTCCAGACGGTCCAGATATGCGGCATATACCTTGTCGGGATCATTTCCCGTTCCGAGGAAATAATTTCCCCGTCCCGATCCGCTCAATGAGAAAGCGAACACCGCGATCAGTACCGCGGCCGCCGCAACCGAAGCGAATGCGACCGTTATCTTCCATGCCCGTGTCCAGGCAGGAGTGGGAGAAGGGAGTTCTTCTTCCTGGGAGGGCAATCTCTCCAGGAAACGCTCCATCGCTCCTTCGGGGAGATCCTCATAGAGTTCATCCCTATGGTCGCTGAGATATTTATCTATTTCCGTATTCATCGTCTGACCTGAATATTGTTGTGTTGTGTTTTG
>DBWN01000286.1:0-389 GCA_002308935.1 Bacteroidales bacterium UBA1237
GAGGATTCCCAGGAATTCTTCGCCGGCTGGCCGTACATGTAATGCTTTCCCGAGGTGGTGTAATAAGTCCATGCGCAGGAAAGAATGCCGTCCTTGCCGTAGAAGACACCCCTTGTCGGGTAATAGTAGGTCTCCCAGTCCTTGGAAGCGTAATTGAGGTTGACCCCGTAGGTCTTTCCCCCGCTTACGGCGACCGAAGCGCTGTAGTTCTTGCCCCCTTCGGAGAAGAAATACCCTCCGTTGACAATCACCGGGGCGGAAGTCGCCTTGTACACTTCAGAAGGAGTCTTGAGGGATTCCGTGGTGCCTTCGGTCTTGGGGTCCTCTATGCTCCAGACGTCCCACTCCACCTTCGAGAGGTCGGCCACGGCAATGTAAGCCTTGGCCTT
>DBWN01000286.1:424-4320 GCA_002308935.1 Bacteroidales bacterium UBA1237
GAGGCGTAGTCCTTCGACACGTTCACCCAGCCCTTTTCCACAATCTTGGGATTCGCTTCGGTCTCAGTCTTCTCCCCTTCTCCGTCCGTCCAGGGCCACTCGGGGATCTCTCCCCCTTTGGAGGAGCAGGCCACCCCGAGCAACGCTACGGACAGATATGTCAAGAAGGTCTTCATCGCTTGATGCAGTCAGCGGAGTATCCGCCGATGACCTGTGAGTTGTGATCGTAGTAGTAGATATAGAGCATGAAGCCGTCAGCTGAAGGAGCGAGCAGCACATCACCGGAAGCGACGGCGTAAGAGCCGGTCTGGAACCAGTTGATGCTGTTGTTCGACATCACCAGAGCGGATGTGGACGTGAACTCTCCGGTCATGCCGGCGGGGTTCGAAATGTCATACACATACAGCTGTGGTCCTATTCCCCATGCAGGGAAGTGGCTGACGATGAACATGGACATGTAAGTGGCGTTATTGAAACGCTTGGAATCGAAGCAGTTCACATTCCATCCCCAGCTCAGGCCGTCAGATGTTCCGCAGGTGGCTCCGCTCGTTCCGTCCGCTTTTATCCAATTGATGATGTTCGGATCGTAGCAGGCTCCGAACCATCCGTCAGCGGGATTGAGGGAAGCGGCGCAGATGCTGGTCCCGTTGACCGGGGCGCTGCCCCATGCCATTCCGGTAGCGGAAGCGTCAACCAGCTGCGTGAAGACGACTTTGCCGCCTTCGACCTTCATAACCCAGAACTTGCTGGACGAAGTGACTCCGTCGATACCCTCGAGGGTCGCGACTATCTGTGCTTCAGCATTGACGTCTCCTATTACGCGGACCTTGTAGCCCATAGGGAGATCCGAAGAGTTGGTGAAGTTGAAGAACAGTTCAGGTTCCTCATCAACGGAAGCGCTCTTCCAGATGTTGAACTCCTCTCCGCCGGCGGCGTGGTTGAAGAACAGGACATTGCCTGCTTCATCGGAAGTCACAGCAGCGACGGATGCCGATCCGGTATTGACAGCTCCGATCTTCACGCCCGTGAGCTTGTTGAAGTATGAAGGAGCACCGTCTCCTGTGGAGACTATGAGGTTGTTGCCTGTGACGGCAAGAGATATGTAAGCCACATCAGTGTAAGGAGGCATACCCGCGTTGGAGACAGGATCCAGGTTGAAGAGCTGCTTGACGCTCGAGGTGTTGAATCCGTAGTCGATCTTCTCCGGAACTTCCTTCACGACAGTGTACTCTGTCTTGTCGACTCCGTTGGCTGCGGTTACGGTGAACTTGAAGCCGTTGTTGTAGTCGTGAGGCTCTGCCGGGTCAGGTGATATGCTCGCATGCGCAGATATGGAGACTTTCGCCACAGCTGCGGAGAGGTCGTCGGCACTGACGAGAGAGACCTTATGCTGCGCCTCGTCGATGATTCCGCTGATGGGAGGATCGACAAGGTCGAAAGTAAGGAGCTGCGCCATCTTTGAGTGCACCCTGTCACCTGTTATGACGATGTCCCTGGAGTTGCCGGAGGCGTCGGTGTAGGTGAAGTGGTTCTCTTCCGTCAGGTCGACTATCGACAGAGGCGGTTCAATGCTGCAGTTGGGCTGAAGTTCAGCACGCAGGCGGACCTTTATCATGTAGATGAGAGTCTCGTCATCCGATGTCTCAGGATAGTAGTACGGGACAGGTATCACGAAACGTGACGCCTCAGGATCGGATATGTCCAGTTTGGCCATTTCCTGGTCCTCGTAGGGACCGAATGTGAAATAGGCCGTAAGGGACGTGATGCCCTGCCTTTCAGCGGTAGGCAGCACATATTCAGGTTTGTGACAGGCGACTGCGGCCATCACAACCGACAATATGACAAGGATACGTTTCATAAGGCTATTTCCATTCTGCATATTGTTCCACAAGAGCATTGTTGTTCAGTTCGTTGGAAGGCATCGGGAAACGGTTCATCCTCTCGGGATAATCACGGTCCTTGTCATCCACTGAAACATATGTGTATTCGAACTGGCCGGCGACAGCTGAAGGAGCTATCTTGAGGCCGTGGACCTGGTAGTTGTCAAGACCTGTAGGATATGCTTTCTGAGCGTCTCCCCAACGGCGAAGATCCCAGTACCAGAGTCCCTCGAAAGCGAGTTCCACTTTGCGTTCCTGACGGATCGCAGCCCAGAGCTCGTCACCGGAGAGGTCGCTGTAAGGGAGTCCCACCCTAGAGCGGATGGCCTTGACTGCTGCGTTGGCGCCAGCGGCGTCATTGTTACGGTAGCAGGCCTCTGCCTTGTTCAGGAGGACTTCACCGTAACGGAGGATCACGAAAGGCTGCACGCTCTGTGAACGTTCCGCCAGATTATGGCTTTCGTCAACACCTTTACGGAGATAGTATCCGGTTGTGGTGCGTCCCTGAGGCTGTGCCTCTTTGCGCCATTCAGCCCAACCGTCAAGACCGCCTACGTAAGGCTCGATCTTACGGCCTTTCCATGAAGCGCCGTTGTAAAGGACTGAGGCATGGAAACGGGGCTCGAGTTGAGCGTACGGAGGTTCCTCAGTGGTTGTTCCGTGCCAAGGGGTCCAGTCCGGGAATCCGCCTTTGGCAAGCTCATAGCTCTCAACCATCTCCTGGGTCGGGGTGGCGTATCCGCCTCCCTGCTGCCCGACCTGGGCATAGTCTCCACCGGGAGAATAGTAGTAATCGAACGAATGGGTCACGTTGTCTGAGTATGAGAAGTTGTAGCGGAGGATGGTCTCCTTTCCGTTTCCGGCGAAGATGCCAGCGTAATTACTCTCAAGACCGTAACCGAGAGCTTCGACCTTGTTGGCCGCTTCGATGACTCCCGCCCAATCCTTGGCGTAAAGGAGGGCACGTGAAGCAAGGGCGTAAGCCACTCCCTTGTCCAGACGGCCTTTGGCCTGAGCCTTCTCGGGAAGGTTCGCCTCAGCGAACGCCAGGTCGTCCTTTATCATCTTCCAGGCGTCGGCCTCAGGAGAGAGAGCCTTGTCCTTGGTGATCGCACTGAGGTCTTCATCGTATATGATGACGTCCTTGTAACGCTTCACCAGTTCAAAGTACATCCATGCCCTCATGAGACGGAGTTCGCCTTCGAGGCGGGCCTGGTCGGCCTTGTCAAGGCCTGTGCCCAGATTATGGAGGTTGTTCAAGGCCTCATTGGTGCGGCGTACTGCTCCGTAAAGGCCTCCCCATGCACCGAGATAAACGTCCACGTAGTTCGCTGTCAAGGTGTTGCCGCCATAAGCGATCTCTGAAGGGATGAAGCAAAGGCTGTTATAGAGATAGGACCCGTATTTGAGCTGGTCCGTGAGAGCCTCGGTCATGCCTGCGGCGCAAGGGTACGCGGCATAAATGTCATATATGTAGGAGTAGATGGAGTTCACGGCGTATTCAGCGGAACTGACATCAGCCCACATGACCTTGTCCGAGATGCTGTCCTTTGGAGTAAGGTCCAGCATGCTTGTGCAGGCGGTGCCTGAAAGCACCGTAAGCGCTGTTGCAAGAGCCAATATATTCTTTTTCATGATGCCGACAGTTTAAAGGGTCAAGGTAATGCCGCCCATCACGTAACGCTGCTGGGGATAGTATCCGTTGTTCACGCCAGGTGACTCGGGATCTATGCCCTTAGGCAGGCCGTCAATTGTGAAGAGGTTGTTGCCTTCAACGAAGATTCGCAAAGATTCCACACCGATCTTTCTGGTGAGGTTCTTGGGAAGGGTATATCCGAGCTGGGCGGTCTTGAGACGTACGTAAGTACCGTTCTTCCACCAGAAGCTGGATGCCAGTCCGTTGTCTCCGCCGTGACCGGTGGTCGCGAGGGTCAGACGGGGGAAGGTCCCCTCCGGATTGTATATGCTGTAAGCGTTCTCTACAAGGAAGAGAGGTGAGTTGCCGCCCTCCTTGAA
>DBWN01000163.1:0-274 GCA_002308935.1 Bacteroidales bacterium UBA1237
GTCATGTCATGCTGACTACAAACCTGTCGGCTGTCGCGGCAGGAACCGCCACAATGTTCATCACCATGTGGAAATACGGCAAGCCCTCACTTTCATTGACCCTCAACGGCGTACTCGCCGGACTTGTGGGCATCACAGCGGGATGCGACGTGGTGTCTCCCGCGGGAGCGGTCGCCATAGGGTTGGCATGTGGTGCCGCACTGGTGTATTCGATTGAATTCATTGACCATAAACTGCATGTGGATGATCCTGTCGGAGCGTCTTCCGTCCATGG
>DBWN01000163.1:372-5260 GCA_002308935.1 Bacteroidales bacterium UBA1237
ATTGTCCTTTGGGCAGGAGTATGCGGATTCCTGCTGTTTTATGGAATCAAGTGGGCGCATGGTCTTCGGGTAAGCGCCAGGATCGAGGAAGAGGGCCTTGACATCTACGAACATGGGGAAAGTTGTTACAATTGATATTTAAGGAACAGGAATGGAAACAAAGTACATTTTCATTACGGGAGGTGTGGCCTCCTCATTGGGTAAGGGNNTACATTTTCATCACCGGAGGCGTCGCCTCCTCGCTCGGAAAAGGCATTATCGCCTCTTCGCTGGCCAAACTCCTGCAGGCACGGGGCCTGCGCGTGACCATCCAGAAGTTCGACCCATATATCAATATCGATCCGGGCACTCTCAATCCGTATGAGCACGGAGAGTGCTATGTGACCTCTGACGGTATGGAGTGCGATCTTGACCTGGGCCATTACGAAAGGTTCACCGGAATAGAGACGACAAGGGACAACAGCGTCACGACAGGCAAGATATACCTGAGTGTCATCGAGAGGGAAAGAAGGGGAGATTATCTTGGCAAGACCATCCAGGTGGTTCCGCATATAACCGATGAAATCAAAAGGAGGATACTGCTCAACGCATCCAAGAAACAATTAGATTTCGTGATCACTGAAATAGGCGGAACCATCGGGGATATTGAAGGCCAGCCTTTCCTTGAAGCCATCCGTCAGCTCAAGTGGGAACTTGGGCCAAGAAGGGCTCTGAATCTGCACCTCACATATGTCCCGTATCTTGCTGCCGCCGGAGAACTGAAGACCAAGCCTACTCAGATGAGCGTAAAGCAGCTCCAAGGATTAGGTATACAGCCGGATATCCTGATCCTGAGGAGCGAACACGAATTAAGCGACAACCTTAAGGCTAAAGTCGCCCATTTCTGTAACGTGGAGGTGGAGGCCGTCATCGAGAGCAGGGATCTTCCCAGCATATACGAAGTCCCGCTCAACATGCTGCGTCAGGGACTGGATACGGTGTGTCTTCGCAAATTGGGTGAACCTGCAGATACGGTTCCCGATCTGGAAGATTGGAAACGCTTCCTTGACAGGAGGAAGAACGCTTCTCAGACCCTTAAAATCGCCCTCGTCGGGAAATATGACCTCCAGGATGCCTACAAGAGCATCTGTGAGAGTCTCTCCCATGCCGGGACCTACAACGACCGGAAAGTGGAAACCCACTTTGTCAACAGTGAATTCATTTCCGCCTCGGATGTTGAGGAAAAACTTTCCGGTTTCGACGGAATAGTCATATGTCCCGGATTCGGAGAAAGGGGGACGGAAGGGAAGATCCTCTCGGCGGAGTATGCCAGGACTCATGACGTCCCCGCATTCGGGATTTGTTTCGGGATGCAGATGATGGTAGTGGAGTTCGCCCGGAACGTCCTGGGGTACAAGGACGCCAACAGCAGTGAACTTGATCCTGATACGTCCCACAACGTTATCGACATGATGGAAGAGCAGAAGAACATTACGCTTAAGGGCGGGACGATGCGCCTCGGGACTTATGAGTGCGGTCTGGTCAAGGGAAGCAGGACATGGGAAGCTTACGGCAGGGCGGATGTGATAGGGGAAAGGCACCGTCACCGTTATGAGTTCAACAACCGTTATCTTGAGGAGTTCCGGAATGCCGGAATGGAATGTGCCGGCAAGAACTCGGCTACGGATTTGGTCGAGATCGTGGAAATCCCTTCATTAAGGTGGTACATCGGCACACAGTTCCATCCGGAGTACAGCTCTACCGTGCTTCACCCTCATCCGCTTTTCATGAGTTTCATAAAGGCTTGTATTGGAGATTGACATTGAAAAAGACTTGATCGAATGGAACAGCTCAAACATGAATGCGGTCTGGCTCTGGTAAGGCTCTTCCGTCCGCTTTCTTATTATGAAGAGAAGTATGGAACGGACTCTTATGCCCTCGCCAAACTCTATCTGATGATGGAGAAGCAGCATAACAGAGGGCAAGAGGGAGCTGGTATAGCATGTGTCAACATCGACGCACCGGCGGGAACTGAATACATGTTCCGTCAGAGAGCGGAAGGGAAGGACGCCATCAGTGAAATATTTTCAGAAGTGGGCCCGGAATGGACCCATTCAAAGTTGTTCATGGGTCATCTCAGGTATTCCACGACCGGAAAGAGCGGAATCACTTTCGTCCATCCGTTCCTCAGACGCAACAACTGGAGGGCGAAGAACCTTTGCCTCTGCGGAAACTTCAACATGACGAACATCGATGAAATTTTCGGGAAGATGGTCCGTCAGGGCCAATCTCCCAGGATGTATGCCGATTCGTTCATAACCTTGGAGATGATGGGACACCGCCTGGACCGTGAAGTCGAACGGAACTACATCGCAGCCAAGGAAAGAGGCCTTGAAGATGCTGATATCACCAAGTACATTGAAGACCATGTGGAGATGTCCAATGTCCTTCGTACGACAATGTCCGATTATGATGGGGGATATGTCATGTGCGGGCTTACAGGTTCCGGGGAGATGTTCGCAGTACGGGACCCTTGGGGGATCAGGCCGGCTTACTATTATCTGGATGACGAGGTGTTCGCTCTGGCAAGCGAGAGGGCTGTCCTTCAGACCACTTTCGACCTGGATGCCGAAGATGTCATGGAATTGCCCGCTGGGGAAGCTGCCGTCATCAAAAAGAACGGGTCTTTCTCTTTGGAGAAGATTCTTCCGAAGAAGGCTGATGCCGGCTGCAGTTTCGAAAGGATATATTTCAGCAGGGGATCAGACAAGGACATATACAGGGAAAGGAAGCGTCTTGGAGAACAGCTCACGGACTCCATTCTTGAAACCGTAGGAGACGATATCTCCGATACGGTTTTCTCGTTCATCCCGAATACTGCGGAAGTAGCTTTTTACGGAATGATGGAAGGGCTCCGGGAAAGGGGTCTTCAAGTGCGAAGTGAAAAAGTCGCATGGAAAGACATAAAGTTGAGAACATTCATAACCGAAGGCAAATCCAGGGCAGACTTGGCTTCCCATGTGTATGACATCACATACGGGTCTCTGAGACCATGGGTGGACAACCTGGTCATTATCGATGATTCCATAGTGAGGGGCACCACTCTGAAAGAGAGTGTCTTCAAAATCCTGGACCGTCTCCATCCCAAGAAGATCGTGATGGTCAGCAGCTCCCCTCAGGTCCGTTACCCTGATTATTACGGGATAGACATGCCCCGTCTCGAAGAACTGTGCGCATTCAGAGCTACGGTGTCGCTTCTGAAGGAAAGGGGTATGGACAATGTCATCAGGCGGACCTATGAAGAGTGCAAAGCGGAACTCCTCCGTCCCAAATCAGACATGAGGAATCTTGTCAAAGCTCTCTACGAGCCATTCTCCGTCGATGAAATCAACCGGAAACTTGCTGAAATGCTCCGTCCTCAAGGGATGGAAGCCCCGGTTGAATTCGTGTTCCAGACACTTGAGGGCCTTCATCAGGCATGTCCGGACCATCCTGGAGATTGGTACTTCTCAGGAGACTACCCGACCCCGGGAGGAGTGAAATCAGTACTCAGCGCCTTCGTGAGCTATTATGACAGCGTCTACGGCGCAGAATGAATGATGATTGACCCCGGAGGGACGATCAATTAGCATACAATCTTATATCTTATTCAATCATGTGTGGTATAGTATCAATCTTCAACATAAAGGAGCAGACTCCCGAACTGCGCCAGAAGGCACTCGAAATGAGCCGTAAACTTCGTCACAGGGGACCTGATTGGAGCGGGATTCATGTGGGCGGCAGTGCCATTCTCGCTCATGAACGTTTGAGCATTGTAGATCCGGAGAGCGGCGGACAACCGTTGTTTTCCCCGGACAGAAAACAGATTCTGACGGTCAATGGTGAAATATACAACCACAGGGAGATAAGGAAGAGATATGAAGGGAAATACGACTTCCGGACAGGAAGCGACTGCGAAGTCATCCTCGCCCTTTACAGAGATAAGGGTGTAGACTTCCTTGATGACCTTTCGGGCATCTTCTCCTTCGCTCTGTATGATGAAGAGAAGGATGAGTTCCTTGTCGCGAGGGATCCGATAGGGGTCATACCTCTATATATAGGATATGATCCGGACGGGACGATATACATCGCTTCGGAGCTGAAGGCCCTCGAAGGGCAGTGTGACCATTATGAGCCGTTCCTTCCAGGACATCTCTATTGGAGCCGTAAACCCGGAATGAGAAGGTGGTACAAACGCTCCTGGATGGATATGCGCCATGAAGGATGGACAGAGGCTGCCGGCTCAGACGGCAAGAACCTTTTGCGGGAATCCTTGACAAACGCAGTCCGTCGTCAGCTCATGTCTGATGTCCCTTATGGAGTGCTCCTTTCGGGCGGACTTGATTCTTCAATAGTATCTGCATTGGCATCATATTTCTCTGAGCACAGGATCGAGGACGGAGGGAAGACCAGGGCGTATTGGCCGCGCTTGCATTCGTTCGCAGTGGGAATTAAAGGAGCACCCGACCTTGAGAAAGCGAAGGTAGTCGCAGACTATATCGGAACCGTCCACCATGAGATCAATTACACAATCCAGGAAGGACTGGATGCCATCCGGGATGTGATTTACTTCATCGAGACATACGATGTCACTACTGTAAGGGCGTCGACACCGATGTATCTGCTTGCCAGAGTGATAAAATCCATGGGAATAAAAATGGTGCTCTCCGGTGAAGGGGCTGATGAGATTTTCGGAGGATATCTGTATTTCCATAAGGCTCCGACCGCTCAGGCCTTCTTCGAAGAGACCGTAAGGAAAATATCGAAACTTCACCTGTATGACTGCCTTAGAGCGAACAAGAGCCTCGCTGCATGGGGAGTTGAAGGAAGGGTCCCTTTCCTGGACAAGGAGTTCCTTGATGTGGCGATG
>DBWN01000010.1:0-2937 GCA_002308935.1 Bacteroidales bacterium UBA1237
GCGATGGCCATCTGCTTGATTTCATCGATGGGGAGATTGAGGTACACCCAGTTCTGTCCGTCATAGACATGACGGTCGTACTGGATTTCGTAGACCTTGTAGTATTCCCTGACGGGATCGTTCATCACCATGATGTAGTTGTTCTCGAGATCCTCACCAACATACTCCTCATAGAATGACTTGGGAGTATAGGTCTTGGTATTACGGAGTTCTCCGTTGCTGTCACGCCTTGACCATGTGAACTCTGTCGGAGGCACTCCAAGGCAGATCGCCAGCATATGGTAGACCTCCTTAAGGTAGTCGATCTTCATTGACTGAAGTTTGTCCGCTGCCTTGCCGTTCCTCTTGTCTGCGGCAGAGGCCTTCTCCCAAGCGTTCCTCAGCATGAGGCCGTCCTCGCGGAGCTTGGTCGCTATCTGGGTACGCATCTGGGAAGTGTTGTTTGCTGCAAGAGTCTCAGGCATGACCTCTGAAGGGACGACTCCGTATTTCATGATGAGGTTGGAGACTCCGGTGAACTGTCCTCCGTCGCTGATCGGGTTGGCGAAGAGCCAATCCACCTGTCTGTCATCGAAGGGAAGGTCCTTAGTGTCGATGATTCCCTGAAGGAACAGGTTAGCTTTCTCCAGCTGGTCATAGAAGAAAACGTAGTTCTGGGAGAAAGTGAAAGCCCCGAGATCGAACTTGTCTATCATCTTGGCGCGAAGGACATTGAGGCCTGTGAAAAGCCAGCATCTTCCGGAGGATGCCTGGTCCGTCCTTCCCTTGGTCTTGACCTCATTGGAGAAATGAGTGTCGATCATCGCCAGATTCTCGGCATTTGTGGCCAATACATTGATCTGGGTAGTGTTGAGGGCATTACGGATAGCCTTGTCAGAGGGTGTCCCTGCATATCCCTTGCTGATTTCAGTGAGCATTTCGGGGGTGATCCCTCCCTTGGGGTCACTCTTCTGGGCGAACGCCCCGATCGAGAGCAGCATGACGGCTGCCAATGATAGGATTCTTCTCATATTGTATGTATATTGTTTCCGATGTCTCTATAATACCTGAAAACGTCTCCTGCTGATGAACACTATTCCTCAGAGGGTTCATCATCCTCAGCGGAGAGGGACTTAGGTATCACGGTAAGGGGCGCAAGCGCATCACCGCCTTTTTTCAGCTTGGTCTTACGCTTTTTGGGAGTGATCCCGAGTTCCTGAAGTTTCCCGATCTTCTTTATCACGGAGCGGTCCGAGCTCTTCAGCGCCTTGGTGGCTTCGTCATATGACTTCTGAGCCTGCTGCAGTGACTCCCCTATCCCTTCATAAGCGGAAAGCCAATCCTCGATCTTGGACAGAAGTTCGCCTGCGGTCTGGTACACCTTGGCGATGTTCTGTTGCTGTTCGTACTGTCGCCATGTCATCTGTATCATGTTGAGAACAATGACCAGAGTCATCTGGCTTACGATCAGAACGCCGTTGTCCTTCGCCCTTTGCCAAAGGAGAGGATCCTCCTCCAGAAGCAGCCGGAAAGCGCCCTCCATAGGTATGAACATGATGTTGTAGCCGACCTTTCTCCTCCCTTCATCAAGGTATGAAGCGTAGTCCTTGTCCTTCAGTTCATTCACGTGAGAAAGGACACTGTTGACGTGAGCTTTGGCAGCGTTCTTCCTCGCTTCAATATCCTTTGCAGCAAGGTAGTCGCTGTAGTCCTTCAGACTGACTTTCGAGTCAACGATGACGCAGGTTCCGTCAGGGTAGAGTATCTGCACATCCGGAATCATCCTCTTCCCGTCATCGGAAAGGATCTCCCTTCCCTCCGAGTCACGCATGTACCCCTGGGTCACGAAATGCACCCCTTGCTGGAGTCCTGCGTTGACAAGAAGATCCGTAAGAATCATTTCCCCGAAGTTGCCCTGCACCTTCGAGTGTCCCATAAGGGCATCTGCGAGATTCCTGGCCTCATCCCCGACTGACTTCGATTCCTGGGAGAGGTCGGCGATCTTCTGCTCGAGTCTTCCGTGACGGTCGACGGAGTTCTTCTCGTTCTCTTTCACTGCCGCACTGAACTCCTGCATCTTTTCCTGCAAGGGCTTCAGTATGTCGGCTATTGCCTGGGAACTTTTTGTGCGGAACTCTGTAGAAGAATCAGAAGTGAGGTTCTTGAACACTTCCTTCATCTGCTCAAGTTCACGTTTGTGCCTTTCCTCTGTTTCTTTTCCGGCTTTCTCAGCTTCATTCTTGGAGCGGGCCTCATACTCCTCCATGGCTACGATGCGGCTCTCCAGAGCAGCCTTGTCCATTCCGATCGAGGTGATCCTCTCCTGAAGCGAGTCCTTCTGTTTTTCATAGTCTTCAACAAGGGAATCCCTCTCCTTCTTGAATGAGGAGATGAGCTCTTCCCTACGGCGTGCTGAACGCGACTGCAGAATAAGGATAATCGCCACCGAAGCGATCAGAATCACAGCTGCGCAGCAGATAAGTATTATGTCAAGTTCAGACATTTCGGTTCTTTTTTAAGAGTTATCAAATATAAGGATTATCCGGGATTTTTGCAGTAAATTTGCAAGACTTCTAATGTTCGATAATTCCAGATGAAAAGGCTTTCCGGACACTCACCGGCCATTCCTCTTGCATTTCTCCTCATGGTCCTTATCCTTGTGGACGTCCTGTCCGTAGGTTCGGGAGCAGGATTCGGGGAGGCTTTGGGAGGACTCTTCGGCTCCGGTCGAGGAATGGTGAGGGACATAGTCTGGGGAATCAGGATTCCGAGGATCCTCACCGCCGTCATTGCCGGAAGCGCTCTTTCACTTGCCGGAACACAGATGCAGGCAGTCTTCCGTAATCCTCTCGCGGACCCCCATATCATGGGAATAAGCGGAGGAGCCGGCCTTATGGCGGCGATAGCCACCATAGCGATTCCGGGTACGGCAGCGGGCATAGCATTGTCCGTTTTCCA
>DBWN01000010.1:3018-6331 GCA_002308935.1 Bacteroidales bacterium UBA1237
GTCATGGCCGGGTTCATCTTCAGTGCACTCACTTCCATTCTGGAGTATTCCGCTTCGGAGCAGAGCCTCAAACTGTTCTACAGCTGGGCTGCAGGAAGTTTCGGGGGAAGCACCTGGGGCAGCATTTTCCTGATGGCATTCCTGCTTCTGGTGGGCGTCATCCTCTACCTGTGGAACGCCAAGGGACTTGACATCATACTCTTCGGTGACGAATTCAGCTCGATGTCTGGAGCTGACGTCAGGAGAATAAGGATGATTTCCATCATCGGATGCTGTCTTGTGACAGGAGGAGTCACGGCATTCTGCGGTCCGATAGGCTTCGTCGGAATCATCTCCCCACATATCGCAAGGGCTTTGCTGAAGACATCTTCCCACAGGAGGATCCTTCTTCCTGCTCTTCTTACAGGAAGCGCGATCTGTGTCACAGCGGACATCCTCTCACAATGCTTCAAGGTTCCTGTACCTCCGGGAAGCACAGTCGCCATAATAGGCATCCCCTTCATCATATATATACTCATGGGCCATGATTCTTTCAACTGAGAACCTCATAATAGGATACGGAAAATCCTCATCAAGAGTCGCCGGTCCCTTCTCCTTCCGCATTTCCGAAGGCGAGTGCATACTTCTGTGCGGAGCCAACGGAAGCGGGAAGAGCACCCTGATGAAGACCATCGCAGGAATGATTCCACCCATAGAAGGGACAGTATCAGAACATTCCGGGCAGACGGTAATGATACCCACCAGGATACCTAAAGTGAAAGGATTCACTCTGGAAGAATTCATTTATACAGGTTTCTACGCCAAGAGCTCTTGGTCAGGAAGGTTGGGAGAGAAAGAGAAGGAGAATGCCAAAAAGGCCATGGAAGAGTTGGGCATCATCGCTCTTCGCGGAAGGGACATCAGCGGCCTCAGCGACGGAGAATTCCAGAAAGGATGCATCGCATCCGCAGTTGCAAGGATGAAAGGCAGCGGCGGAGGACTTCTGCTTCTGGATGAGCCTACGGCTTTCCTTGATGTCGACAGCAGGGCGGGAGTGCTGGACATCCTGAAGAATCTTACCGGAGAAGGCCGCATTTCCGTCATCTTCTCCAGCCATGACATACACGATTCAGCAAGAAAAGCAGACAGGGTATTCGCCATCCGTGAGGGTGTTTTCAGGGATTCCGCTGCCGAAGGGGAAGCGCCCGCTGACACTCTCGGATGGGCATTTGATTCAGTAATGCGGGAGCAGTGAAGATTTCATCTGAAATAAAAGCTTTTGCGGTATCAAAATTGCAGCGAAAAATTGTTTGCGGTCCTTCAAGGACAAATCACCATAGAGACAGAAAATGACTGGACAACACACCGGAAACCCCACTGAAGGAAGCCCGTCAAGGCTCTTCCTGATAGACGGTCATGCGCTCATCTTCAAGATGTACTACGCATTCCTGAGGCGTCCCATGATAAACTCCAAGGGCGCTGACATGTCCATATTGTACGGATTCACCAAATACGTACTGGAGCTCCTCTCCAGGGAGAAGCCCACTCACCTTGCTGTGGCTTTCGATCCACCGGGAGGCACTTTCCGTAACACCATGTATCCGGAATACAAGGCCACAAGAAGCGCAACTCCCCAACTTGTCATAGACGCCCTGGAGCCTCTGACTGAGCTGATGAAGGCTCTCAACATCCCGGTCCTAATGGTAATGGGATACGAGGCTGATGACGTCATCGGGACAGTCGCGAAGCGTGAAGGAAGCGCCTCCACCAAAGTCTACATGGTGACTCCAGACAAAGACTACGGGCAGCTTGTCGACGGGAATATCCTGCAAGTGCGTCCCGGAAAAGGCGGCGGAGATGACGAGACTCTGGATGAAGCGGCGGTATGCGAAAAGTACGGCATATCTTCGACATCCCAGGTGATCGAAGTTCTGACTCTTTGTGGAGATACCGCGGACAACGTCCCCGGAGTCAAAGGTGTCGGAGAAAAAGGCGCAGCCAAACTGCTCGGAAAGTATGGAGACGTAAAGAACATTTACGCCCATCTGGACGAGTTGTCCGAGAAACAGCAGGAAGCCTTCAACGAAGCCAAGCCCTATATTGACCTCAGTCATGAACTCGTGACCATCAAAACTGACGTTCCGGTTCCTGTGGGCATGGATGAAATGAAGGTCAACACTTCGTACGGTTGCACAGTCGCTGACCTTTTCGAAAAATACGAGTTCGGTTCCCTCAAGAAATTTATCGGCGACATAAAGCCGTCCTCCGAAGGGAAAGAGGCGCCTTCCATCCAGACCAAGGAAGTGGATGCGGTAAAACTTTCCGTGAAAGCCAAGGCAGAAGGCAGGGTTTCAATCGTTACCACTCCCGCGGGCGAAGGGATATTCTCCCCTATCAAAGGCATGACCCTCTGCGTGAAAGCCGGAGAGAACGCATTTGATTACTGCGTCGTTTCACCGGAAGAAGTCAAGGGGCTTCTCGAAGACCCCAAAGTCGAGAAGGCAGGTGCCGACCTCAAATACCAGAAAGATCTCCTTGCGAACAAGGGCATCTCTTTGGAGGGGACTTTCCTTGATGTGGAGCTGATGCATTACCTCCTCGATCCGGAAAGGAGCCACAAAGTCGACCTCCTGTCCAAGAGCATTCTCGGGATTTCTCTGGAAGAAGAGACAGAAGGTGACCAAGAGGCTCCCGCGAGTCTTTTCGATGCCGTACCCGACGAGTCTGAAACCAAAGTGTCAAGGGAAAAGGAAGCCGCAGCGATACTGCTTCTTGCTGACGCGCTCTCAACCCAGCTCAAGGAACGCGGAGTATACAAGTTGTATTCAGACATGGAGGAGCCGCTTACCAAAGTGCTCTCAAGGATGGAGACCGCAGGAGTCAAGATAGACCTTCAGTCCCTTAAAGACTTCGCCGACAATCTACGCAAGGAGATGAACTCCCTCGAGGCCGAGATAAGGGAAATGGCGGGAATGCCTTCACTCAACATTTCCTCCCCCAAGCAGATCGGGGACCTTCTTTTCGACACCCTGAAGCTTGATCCGAAAGCGAAAAAGAGCGCGAGAGGAGCCTACTCCACTGACGAGGCCACCCTGCTTGCGATTTCGGGAGCACATCCGATTGTCGACAAGATCCTCGAATTCCGTGCGGTGAAGAAACTTCTCTCCACCTATATAGACCCGTTCCCATCGTACATCTCCCCCAAGACCGGGAAAGTCCACACGACTTTCAACCAGGCTCTCACTTCCACAGGAAGGCTCAGCTCCTCAAACCCGAACCTGCAGAACATCCCGATACGCACCGAACGCGGAAAGGAGATCCGTAAGGCGTTCGT
>DBWN01000251.1 GCA_002308935.1 Bacteroidales bacterium UBA1237
AGAAGTACATTCTTCGCTATATGGAAATCCCGGTCGGAAGGCCGGGATTTTTTGTGGTGTAAAGTCTTTTTCTCTTTTGCCGTTTTTGTCTGCATCTTGTCTGAAACGTCAGTGATGACGATCAGATCACGTCTTCCCGAAGCATCGTAAACGCCTGTATATAAATGCCACCGCCCGCATCCCTGCAGTCGGTGGCAGCAATTCTTTAACCTAAAACTTAACCTATGAAAAAACTATTCGGCAATAAATATAGTAACAATCTTTCTTATTGACGGTTTTATAGGCAGTTTTTTGGTGTATTTTTCAAAAATTTAGACCTTTTAGTCAGTTTTATTGACCTTTTGGCCTAGATGATTCGTCGAGAGTGATGGAAATGATTTTCACCGGATTGAGCGGAAGGTCCTTGTTGTTAGTCTGGACGGCAGCGATTTTGTCGATGACATCAAGGCCTTCGATGGTCTCTCCGAACACGGTGTAGTCTCCATCAAGGGAAGCGCAAGCCCTTTCGTCCTGAACGATGTAGAACTGTGATCCGGATGATTCTTTGTTAGGGTTGGCGGTTCCACCTCTTCTTGCTGCAGCGACCGCTCCTTTCTTGTGCTTGTACTCGGGAACGAATTCAGCGGGAATCGTGTATCCGGGGCCGCCTTGTCCGTACTGGGATACTCTGGCGGTGTCTCTTGAATAAGGGTCTCCTCCTTGGATCATGAACCCGTTGATCACCCTATGGAAAAGGAGATCATCGTAGTATCCCGCGAGAGCGAGCTTCTCAAAATTGGCGCGATGCTTAGGTGTCTTTGAATAGAGCTTGATCTTCATCGTGCCGAGGTTCGTCTTGATGACGAATACAGGCTCCTCGGGAAGTTCTGAAATCTTTGTCTCGTTTTTGTTGGCTTCTTCAAGCCTTGCATTGTTGAGGGAGTCGAGCCTTGCCGTTTCTGCGGCCTGTGCTGCTGCGGCTTCAGCCGCTTCCCTTTCCGCTTTCTTGGATGCGGATTCTCCGCAACCGATCACGAGCGCTGCCATGGCGAGGCAGCATGCTGTTCTGAAAATACTTTTTTTCATATCCTTTTTTGATTGACTTCAGGTGTTTGAATGACTGCAGATGCGAAATTACTCATTTTTTCTGTACCTTCGTATATCGGACTGTCCATTTCAGCCCGGACTGCTTTTGACAAATCAATTAGTACAACTCTAAAATGTTCAGGAAGCTTATTCTTATTTCGTCTGTCGCTTTGATCGTGGCAGCATGTTCCAAGCCTGCGGCTGAAATCAGTATCATCCCCGTTCCTCAGTCAGTTATTTTGAAGTCCGGTTCTTTCAAAGTCCCCGGATCCGTATTCAGTTATGACGCTACGACTATGGATGCAATGGGTAAGGGTCATATTTTGGATTTCGCATCAGCGGTGACTGCGGTAACGGGTAAGCCCAGCCCTGTAAAAGAGTCTCTGTCCAACAAGGGCTTTTCATTCGCCGTGGATCCGACGCTGGATCCCGAGGAATACGCTATCAGCATATCTTCGAAGTCAGTCAAAGTAAGGGCTTCCCAAGGGGTCGGGTTCCTGTATGCCATACAGACCCTTAAACAGATGCTCCCCACAGCTTTCTTCGAAGGGAAGACCGCCAATTCAGAGAAATGGGTGCTTCCTGCTGTAGAGATTCAGGACAAGCCTCGTTTCGCATACAGGGGAATGCATATGGACCCCTGCCGTCACTTTTTTGATGTGGATGAGGTTAAGAAATATTTGGATGTGATGGCACTTCATAAACTTAACCGTTTACACTGGCATCTTACTGAGGACCAGGGATGGAGAATCGAGATCAAGAAGTATCCCAAATTGACTGAAGTTGGAGCCTATCGAGATCAGACGGTGGTCGGTAAGAACTTCGACCCTTTCGTTGGCGACGGCGTACGATACGGTGGATATTATACCCAGGAGCAGATAAAAGAGGTTGTCGCCTATGCTGCCAATCTCGGAATAACCGTCATCCCTGAAGTTGACCTTCCCGGTCATATGATTGCAGCGGTTGCTTCTTATCCTTATCTGGGATGTACCGGAAAGCAGTTCAAGGTTTGGGAAAGGTGGGGAGTGGCCGATGAGGTCCTCTGTCCCGGCAAGGAGACTACTTTCGAGTTCTTGGAGGGAGTGCTTGAAGAAGTTATGGAGCTCTTCCCCTCGGAATACATCCATATCGGCGGTGACGAGTGCCCGAAGACTTACTGGAAGACTTGTCCTCATTGCCAGAAGAAGATAAAAGAGCTCGGTCTCAAGTCGGATGACAAGCACTCCGCCGAGGACTATCTGCAGAATTATGTCACGGAAAGGGTGCAGTCTTTCATCAATGCCCACGGGCGTAAGATCATAGGTTGGGACGAGATCCTGGAAGGAAATCTTGCCAAGGGCGCTACAGTCATGTCCTGGAGGGGCGTAGCCGGTGGAATCGAAGCCGCCAAGAACGGATTTGATGCCATAATGACCCCTAACTCATACATGTATTTTGACTACTTCCAGTCAAACGAACTGGATAAGGAACCCCTCGGTATCGGCGGTTATCTTCCGATTGATACCGTGTATTCTTATGAGCCCTACAAGGGCATTCCTGAAGAAGCTCGCCACCATATACTCGGAGTACAAGCCAACCTTTGGACTGAATACATCGCCAGCAATGAACACCTTGAGTACAATCTCCTTCCCAGGCTTGACGCCTTGAGTGAAGTCCAGTGGTGTGACCCCGAAAAGAAGGATTTCGAGCGCTTCAAGAAGTCTTTGGAGCGCATGTGCAAGATCTATGATATCCTCGGATATACCTACAGTAAGCAGGTGTTCGGTGAAGCCGGATTCCCCGGGCATGAAGGAAGACCCGATTAAGACTCTCTTCCATTAAAGAGGATACTTTGTAAAAACAGGAGAGGAACGGCATACTCGTCGCTCCTCTCTTGATTTCTGTATCGTGTTCCCGAAGACTGGAGATTATTCTCCTTCGCGTCCCCGGACCTGCGAGAATAAGGATTGCTGTAACTGATCGTCTCATTTCAGTACATATCTTGTAATACAAACGCATCAATACAAAAGTAGTCCTGCGACACCTCCTGCAATGATGATTATTATTGGATTGACTTTGAAACCGAGTGAAGCGATTACGGCTGCTCCGAAGAGAACCCAGCTTTTCCAGTCAATGAAATTGTCCTTGATGAGTTCGAACTGAGGGAGGGAAAGAAGCGGAATCCCGCTCCATGAGGTGTCGACCATCAGGATGACAGCGGCGGCTCCTATAAGTCCGACCACGGCGGGTCTGAGCCAGCCCATCACTCCTTCAAACACCGCATTGCCCATGAACTTCTGATAGAACTTCACCATGGTGAGGACAATAAGGAAAGAAGGCAATATAAGGGCGAATGAAGCTACCGCTGACCCCAGTATCGCAACCAGATGGCTTGCTCCTGCGTTCTTCAGTACCTCGTAGCCAACATAAGTCGCACAGTTGATACCGATAGGGCCAGGGGTCATCTGGGAAATCGCTATTATGTTGGTGAACGTCGCCTCACTGATCCAATGATGTGCGACGACGACCTGGGTCTGGATGAGGGAGAGCATGGCATATCCACCCCCGAACGTGAATGTCCCGATAAGGATGAACGTGATGAAGATCTGCCCGAAAAGAAGGAGTGTATCCATCATGATTCACGTCCCTCCTTCGGACCTTTTCCTTTGTTCTCCCTATAATAATACAGGGTGAAAGCGATAACAATGATCACCAATAATATATATATGGGTGATACTTTCAGGAATGCGACAAGGATCAGGGATACCGCCGAAATCACCCATGCCCACCAGGTCTTGTTGTTTTTCCTCGCCATGTTGATCATAGGTACGGCGATAAGTGAAACGACAACCGGCCTTATTCCGTTGAATATCCTTACCACAATAGGATTGTCCTGGTAATTGGTGAGGAACATCGCAATGATCAGGATGGCGAAGAATGACGGCATTATCGTTCCGACAGTAGCCGCTATGCTTCCCTTCAACCCTCTAAGTTTGTATCCTGCGAATATCGAAACATTCACTGCCAGCACTCCAGGAGCGGATTGCGCCAAAGCTATGATGTTGGGCAGTTCTTCATCGCTGATCCACCCTCTCTTGCCCATTTCGTCTTGGATGAGGGGAATCATCGCATAACCTCCACCGATGGTGAAGGCTCCGATTTTGGAAAAAACAGAGAATATCTTGAATAGGGAAACCATTTCGTTTGAGGACACGGGCAAATTCCGAATCCGGTGCAAATGTACTACAATTCCGCATCAAAACGACTAAAATGGGCGTGTCCGGTGGCTCTATTTGTCTTTAAAACACGATTTTTGGAAAAAAATCCCCAAAAAAGTTTGGTAGCAAAGAAAAAGTGGTTATCTTTGCAGCCCGTTTGAGAAATAACGGACCAAACATAGTTCATTGACAATACTGAAAGACAAAGTACAAGTAGCAAGTACCGAAATTCAAATAGATCGAGAGCGTCAATTTCTGCGGCCCCGTGACGGGGTGCGCGAACATGCCGGGGGACTCAAGCTAG
>DBWN01000066.1 GCA_002308935.1 Bacteroidales bacterium UBA1237
GCCCTTTCCGCCAGTTCGTCTATGCACTCGGTCTGAATGAGGGTCGAATCCATATCGAAGCAGATGAGCCTTCTCATCCTCCGGTACATGTCGTCCTTCTGGAAAGAGAAGTCGAAGCCCATCTCGGCTGAGAGTTTCATAAGTTCAGCCTGCAGAGCGTCCTTGTCGACGGACACACCCCTGAGCGAAAACTCTATGCAGGAGCGGACGTTCTTCACCGGATTGCGGAGACTCATCCTTCCGGTCAGACGCCTGATGGAATCTATATTGAGGTTCTGGGCGGTCACCGCCTTCGCTGCGGCTTCAAGCTGACGGGCGGTCAGGTTCCTTCCGATGAGTGTCAGGATGAAGCGGTTCTTGCCCTGTCTTCCGACCCAAGCCTCGTACTCGTCGTCGTTGACAGGTTCGAAGCCTATGTTCACGCCGAGTTCAGTGGCCTTGAAAAGCAGTTCCTTCATCATCTGGCCGGAATGCTGTTCATCTATCCTGACCATTATTCCGAGGGAAAGCGACGAATGGATATCGGCCTGCCCGATGTCGAGGATCTGCGCATCGAAACGTGCGAGGATTCCCATTACGGAAGCGGTGAGACCGAGCTTGTCAGTTCCGCTTATCTTGATTATTATCTGTTCTTGACGGTTGTCCATTTATGATCGTTTCTGAATTGTTTAAAGTCCGAGAGATTCCACCCAGGACTTGATCTGCTGCTTGTTTGCGCCGTTCAGAGTCTTCCCGTCCTTCCAGTTGATGTCCGGATAAGCTGTTTTGAAAGTGTCATTGGCGTTGGCCAAGTTGCTGCCGCCGGATGTTGCGAATAATACGACGGTCTTGTCCTTGAAACCGTACTCCTCGATGAAGGTGTTTATGATCGTGGGAGCCGTATTCCACCACACAGGGAATCCTATGAATACGACATCATAGGTATCCGCCTCCGCCAGATCCTCAACGAAAGAGGGACGGGATGAGGGATCCTTCATTTCGACACTGCTTCTTGACTGCTGGTTCCTCCAATCGAGGTCAGTCGTCGTGTAGGGTTTCTCAGGACGGATTTCATAAAGCACGGCACCGGTGACCTCAGCAAGGTCAGCGGCGACAGCGGCTGTAGTTCCAGTAGCGGAAAAGTAAGCGACAAGGGTTTTGGGAGCTTCCTGACCCTTCGATTTGCCCTGTCCGCAGGCGGCGAACAGAGACATTACACAGGCCATAGTAAGGATAGTCTTTTTCATAATAATGGTTTTTTTTTGTTCACGGCTCTATTTGGATAGGAAGGCCTCTACCTTTTCAGTCACGACAGTGGAAAGAAGGACTTTGCCCTTCGGGCTTATGACGTACTTCGTCGGAATCCACTTGACGCCGTAGTCTTCAGACACCTTTGTCTCCTTCCATGCCTTGTAGCCTTCGGAAAGCTGCAGCCAGTCCATTCCGTGCTCTTCCACGAAAGTCTCCAGCTGTTCCTTGTCGGTGTCGAAGGACACTCCCACGAACATCACCTTGGGGAACTTCTTGTGAAGAGAAACGAGGTAATCTATCTCCTTGCGGCAGTCCGGGCACCATGTCGCCCAGAAATCGATCACGACAGTCTTTCCTTTGAGATCGGAAAGGGTGTAGGTCTTGCCGTCAAGACCTGTAAGAGTGAAGTCGGGAGCCTTTTCCCCTACTTCGACGAGATCGGTCGCATAGGTGAAATCGGGATCATCCTCCGAAAGAGGTGCGCTGTTGTTTCCGGAATTGGAAGCGCATGATACCGCGACAAGTACGGCGGCGAGCAAGAGTGATTTTTTCATGGCGGTTCGTTTATTTTCAAATCCAAATTTAACCATTTTTTCGTTTACGGGGCGATATCGGTAAAAATGTTGTCCGCAATCTTTCAGAAAACTCGTCTTATGGGGTATCATATGGGGAAGAGGGATTTGCTCAAAAAGGATAACTGGAGTATCTTTGCCCTAATGATCGACACAACAAAATACTCCGAGGACCTGGGGAAGCACCTCAGGGGCATACTCACCGAAAAAGGCCTTCTGGAAGGTCTGTTGCCGGGAACGCCCGACATTGATTCACGTTGGAACGAACTTGGTCCCTATTACTGCGCTGACGCTGTAAGGGAATACAACGCCTTTCCGGACGCCGCCCTCGCATGGGCCGCTTATCTTGGAATGGCGGTGGCTTCCTGCTGGGACTCAGACTGGGAACACACCTCATCCCTCCCTTACACTGTCCTCCAGGGCGAGAAGGGATTCGACTACATGGACGAATATATCTCCGAGAAATTCCTCGGAATGAAGCCTGGCACGCCGGAGGCGGAAAAGACCGCTGACCTTCTCCGTGAGCTTTCCGTCCAGGCCAACTCCTTCATGCTCCACTACGGGGCTGAAAGAGGCAGCACCGACGCCTATAGGCTCTTCCTCGAGACAACCAGGGTGATGTACGTCTTCGGCGCCGGACTGCACTTGAAGGAACTCGGATACAGTTTCCAGAAAATCTAGCCCACTCAATGGAAGAAAAGAAGAAGACCAGGATAGTATTCCTGTGCCACGGGAACATATGCAGAAGTCCCATGGCGGAGTTCGTCATGAAGGACCTTCTGCGCAAAGCCGGAAGAAGCGATGACTTCGAGATCAGTTCCGCCGCAGTCTCGGACGAGGAGACCGGCAACGGCATCTATCCTCCAGCCAAGAGCATGATGCACAGAAGAGGGATCCCGTTCTCTTACCACGAAGCCCACAAGATAACTCCAGCAGAATTCAATCACAACGACATCGTCATCATCATGGACGAATCCAACCGGAGACTCCTCAGGTGGATAACCGGCGGCGGTGAAGACTTCTCAAAAGTCCATCTTCTGATGGAATACACCGGATCCCGCAGGAGCGTGGCCGACCCATGGTACACGGGGGATTTCGATGTGGCGTTCGATGACATAATGCAAGGATGCACAGCACTTTGTTCCAGTCTCGGGGTGATACTGCCCTAAAAGGGCCTGCAAGATTGGATTTGAAAGGATAATTGCATACATTTGTATGTTTGCGGCCTTATAAGGCCAAAGATTCTGAAACGGACAACAAACAATAATCAATTAATACTACAGCATCATGAAGCTTAACAGAATCCTCATGGCAGCGGCGCTGGTCATTCCGGTTGCTGCTCAGGCGCAGCCCGCACAACAGGCCCAGACTCCCGATCTTCAGTTCACAATCGTGAAGGAGAACCCCATCACCTCCATCAAGAACCAGAACAGTTCAGGAACTTGCTGGTGCTTCTCAGCCCTCGCATTCCTCGAGTCTGAGGCTATCCGCATCAACAACATCAAGGACAAGAACCTTTATCCTGATTTCTCAGAGATGTTCGTGGTCAGCCACTCCTATCAGGACAGGGCCGACAAGTACATCCGCCTCGACGGCAACCTCACCTTCGGTTCGGGTTCCGAGTGCGAGGACGTGATCCATATCATGAGGGACTACGGTCTGGTTCCCAACAGCGTTATGACAGGACTCAATTACGGTACCACACTCCCCGTACACGGTGAAGTCGACGCAGTAGCTCTGGCATACGTACAGGCTATACAGAAGAACCCCAACCGCAGCCTCTCCACCGCATGGAAGAACGGTTTCAAGGGCATCATGGACGCTTACTTCGGCGAGTGCCCCGAGGAGTTCGAGTACAACGGAAAGAAATACACCCCCGCTTCATACAGGGATTCTTACAAGCTGAACCCCGATGATTATGTGACCCTCACCTCCTTCACCCATCATCCCTTCTACAAGGAGTTCGCTATCGAGGTATGCGACAACTGGCGTTCCGACATGGCTTACAACGTCCCTATCGACGAGTTCATGGACGCTCTGTTCTACGCTCTTGAGAACGGTTACACCACAACATGGGGCGGAGACGTTTCCGAGACCGGTTTCACAAGGACAGGTACCGCTCTGCTTCTTGACACCAGCGCTCCCGCAGCCGCAGGTTCTGACCAGGAAAGGTGGGTCGGAAGGGACAACACCCAGGGTGCTGCAGCAAGGCCCGCAGAAGCTCCCAAGGAGAAAGTCGTGACCCAGGAGAGCCGTCAGAAGGACTTCGACAACAAGGCCACCACCGATGACCACGGAATGCAGGCTTTCGGTATCGCCAAAGACCAGTTCGGCAACAGGTACATCATGATCAAGAACTCATGGGGCGAGACCGGCAAGTACAAAGGAATATGGTACATGTCAGAGACTTTCTCAAAGGGCAAGCAGATTGATTTCATGGTCCACAAGGACGGTCTGCCCAAGGCTCTGAAGGACAAGCTCGGGATCAAGTAATCCATAACGGATGACGATAAGAAAACACATTCCCAATGCGATCACCTCAATGAACCTCCTCTGCGGGGTCCTTGGGGTGATTTTCACATTGCTGTTCCCTGACGGAGTGAAGACAGGATTCCTGCTGATGGGTGCGGCTGCAGTGTTCGATTTCCTGGACGGCTTCGCGGCCAGGAAGCTCGGAGCCTATTCCGAAATCGGCAAAGAGCTGGATTCACTGTGCGACATGGTGAGTTTC
Source organism: Bacteroidales bacterium UBA1237 (assembly GCA_002308935.1). Taxonomy (GTDB): domain Bacteria; phylum Bacteroidota; class Bacteroidia; order Bacteroidales; family UBA932; genus Cryptobacteroides. The sequence goes on from DBWN01000066.1 coordinate 4,534, forward strand.
GGGGTACTGCCTTCAGTGATGATGGTAACGACAATGGCCCTCAAAAGGGGTGAAGTGAAGTTCTTCTGCTTCATTCCCGTAATAATCGCCATATTCTCCGCCCTCCGCCTCGCCAAATTCAACACGGACACCCGTCAGAAGGAGACCTTCCTCGGTCTCGCTACACCTGCATGCGCCATGCTCTGCGGTTCCCTTTGCTACAACGCATGTGCAGTCCCCTACGGAAACATTTCCTTCCTTTCAGGGACTCTGTGGTTCATCCCGGTCCTGTCAGTCATTTTGTCGGCTCTTCTGGTGAGTGAGATACCGATGTTCTCGCTCAAGGCGGCTTATCCGAAAGCGAGTCCCGCACATATGGGCAGGATATCTTTCTTCACGATAGTCGCCATCATAGCCGTAATGGTGGCGGTCATGGGACTGAACTGGTCAGTCATCGTGCTGATGACATTCTCGGCATACATTCTTATTAATCTGGTGTTCCACGCCTTCCCCTCTACCCGAGGACTTGGAGTGGAATAATCTTTATCTAAATGGACAGACGAAAATTTCTCAAAGACGCGATAATGGCCGGCGGAGGCATCATGATGACCAGTACGGTACTCTCCGGATGCGCGAACGGCAAAAAGAAGGGCGCAAGCGGTGAAACAGGACAGATCGACACCCTGGCCTTGGCGGCAAACTATACTCCCGGCATGAAATACCGCCGTCTAGGCAAGACGGGACTCATGGTCAGCGAAATAGGCCTAAAAGGGCAGCCGTGAAAAATGGTACATCCAGGGTCACATCGGATCCACATGGCAGAACGGCCAGTATCTGAGGACAAGGGAGATGGACAAGGTCAAGCCGGCCTTCGAAGATCTTCTGGAGCGTTTCCAGACGGACTATATCGACCTCGGCATGATCCACTATGTCGACACAGTGGAGGACTGGAACACAGTCTCCAAAGGGCCCTTCCGTGAATACGTGGACGAGCTGAAGGCTTCCGGAAAGATCCGTCATATAGGCCTCAGTTCCCACAGTCCCGAAGTCGCAAGGCTGGCAGCGGAAAGCGGTTTCGTGGAGATGATACT
>DBWN01000034.1 GCA_002308935.1 Bacteroidales bacterium UBA1237
TAATGTTTACTTGCGAATGTTAAATACCTATCTTTATAATGTCAAAAGAAACCAACCGAAATGTCCGCAATCCACAATTTGGTACATCTTGTACTGACGGCCGTCGCAGCGCTCTCTTTGTCAGCATCTTGCCTCAAAGAGGGTCCTCATGATCATGAGCAATCACCTGGCCAGGGTGCTGTAGTGATATCGGATGAAATCTCGAACACGAGAATCAATGCTTTCGTCCAAGACACTTCCGGCCATATCTGGATCGGGACTTTCAGGGGATTGAACAGACTCAACGCGCATAACGTATTCCAATACTACAGCACCGAAGACGAAGCTTCGCTTCCTAACAACGAAGTGTTCCGCCTCCATGTAGACCACACTGGCAGAATGTGGGTATCCACGACCTCCGGTATAGCTTATTACACTGACAGGGAAGATTTCCACAGGCCTAAAAACTGGAACAGGACCCTAGTCTATCAGATCACGGAGTCCCCTGACGGAAGAATGTTCTTCAATGACAGGAGCAGGATATTCGAGTACATGCCTGAAGCCGACTCACTAAAAGCCGTACTCCAATACAAGGAGAACCAGTCCGGTTCCATCCGTGAAATACACTTTTTCGGGAACGGCACTTCTGCCATCATCTGGCCGGATTCGCTGAGCATCTACAACTCCTATTCGTTTGAACACCTCAAGACCATTGCCGCTCCATCCAGAATCAGCGTGAGCGCAGAAGGTCCTTTGGACAGGCTATGGCTCGGCACAGAAAAAGGCCCCATGCTTTTCAACCCATACGAGATGACTTTCGCTCCCCTTCCGGATAACGCCAGGAAAGAGGGAGGTCTTGATGAATCTCCAAGGAGCATTCTCCAATACGATGAAGACCGGACCCTTTTCTTCACCAATTCCCGTGAACTGGTGATGTACGACTCTTCCAGCGGAAAGACCTTCAGACGAGGAGAAGATGGATATCCGTTCAGGAACGACGTCGAGAATGACATTTCCCGTCTTTACAAGGACTCTGCCGGAAATGTCTGGGTATCCCATCCGATGAGAGGATACTCTGTGCTGTGGACATCGGACAGCGGTTTCAACTCGAACGGATCGATTTTCGGTCAACTGGAAGGACACGGCATCCAGACAATGACCAAAGACAGCAACGGCCGCGCATGGATAGCCACGAACAACGGTGGCCTTTTCGTGTATGACCCGAAGGAAGGCAAGATCACAACAGTATTCAAAGAACGGAACATCACTGAAGCCAACGGCTTCCGCGGAAACATCGTACAGATGTTAGGTGACTCCAAAGGAGGAATCTACATGTCCCATTCGAACTGGATCACTGACAGAAGCACAATAAGATACACTTGGGACGGAAGCGTCCTTAAGAAAGACAATTCATGGACGGCCTCTTCTGTTCTCGCTTTCATGGAAGACTCCGAAGGGAACATCTGGGAAGGAGGATTCTCAAACAGCATAGCGGAATTGAAGTCCGACGGAACCTTAAGGCAGGCACCGATTTTCCCGGTAGGAGGATATTACCAGATTTCACTGCTTGCGCAGACAAAGGCCGGAATGCTCGTGGGAGCGCATCCTGCCAACATACAAGTCTTCGATCCGGAGACCTTCGAGCACCATCCCTTGGTGGACGACAAAACTTTCAAGGAAGTGCTTCACGGTAATCTGTTCATTCCTACATGCGTATATGAAGACAGCCATGGATATATTTGGATAGGCACTGACACATGCGGCCTACTCAGATACGATCCCGACGGCGGCACTATCGAAGAAATCCACGGAGCCCCTTGCGAGGACATCTGCGCAATCGAGGAAGACGATGAAGGGAACATGTGGGTAAGTTCTCTGGCAGGTCTCGGAGTCTGGAACAGGGAAAGCGGCACCTTCTTCAACTACAAGTCATCAGATGGTATCGGCGGTAACCTTTTCAACGACAGGTGTTCAGTGAAGCTCGATGACGGTACGATGTTGTTCGGAGGATATCATGGGATAACTACAGTAGATCCGAAGAAGATGAAGGAGAAAATCGATATCCCTCTTCATCTGGAATATCTCCGAATACATAACGGCCTCATACTACCCGGCAATGACGCCGTATTGAAGAAAAGGATCGACCTTACCGACAAGATTGTCCTCAGCCATAGGCAGAACGGATTCAGCATAGGGTATTCCGCACTCAACTACCATTCCAGCGGCAGTTCCAGATATTACTACAAGATGGAAGGAGCTGACAAGTACTGGATTGAGGCAGGGAATACTCACGAGGCGTACTATTCCAACCTCAGTCCCGGCAAGCATCTGTTCAGAGTCCGCATCGGTGATGACAACGGCACAGTCGGGCCCAAAGAGGTGTCGCTGATGATAAGGGTAAAGGCTTCGCCCTGGCTTTCCTGGTACGCAATGATAACATACCTTGCTCTGATCTCACTGGTTCTCGCTGTCCTGACACATTACTGGACGAGGGCAAGAAAAAGCTCAGAGGCCGCAAAAAAGGCCGAACAGGAGAAAGAGGAAGAAAGAAGGATAAACAAAATGAACATGAGCTTCTTCGCGAACGTAGCCCATGAGTTCCGTACTCCCCTCACCTTGATCTCCGGACCGGTTTCCTTGCTGTCTGCAAGCCCCAATACAGACAAGGAGGAAAAAAGGCTTATCAGTACCGTACAGAAGAGCGTCGACAGGATGCTGAAACTTGTCAACCAGCTGCTGGACTTCAACCGTCTTGAAGGGGACGCACTGCCTCTGCAGGTGTCACAGAAAGATATCATCCCGATAATAGAAGACAGTGTCGACATCTTCAAGGACCAGGCAAAGGAGAAAGGGATCACTTTGGAACAGATATTCAGTGAGAAAGAATTCCCCATGCCGGTGGATGAGGACAAACTGGGAAAGAT
>DBWN01000044.1:0-3189 GCA_002308935.1 Bacteroidales bacterium UBA1237
ATTGCCCGGATGAGTCGGGAGAGGAAGCAGCTGATTCTTCACTTGATGCTTGAGGAGCAGGTGCCTGAGGCACTGAAGAAGGAGCCTGTGCCGGGGATTGCCTTGTGACCTCGGTCTTCGGCTCCTCGTAGGTGAGGCCCATGAACTTCAGTTTATTGGTGTGGTAGAGTCCCGAGAACAGCGCGAGCACTGCCATGGTGCATCCAACGGTCTTCAGCCATGTGGGGAGCTTCTGCTCACCCTTGAGCCAGTGGTTCTTCAGCCATTCACGGACAGGTTCATCGTAAATCTTGAATGTTCCATATGCCAGAATGATGGCAAGGATGAATACTCCTGCGGAGACACCTATGTGGACCCAGAGCGGTGCGTCACCATGCCTTCTTACAAACGCCATGTGCATGTAGATAAGAGGGTAGTGGGTGATGTAAATGGGGTATGATATGTCTCCGAAGAACTTGCAGATCGCTGTGCTTTTGGGATCGGTGGTCTTGCTTCCGGCTCCCAACAGGACAATGAAGGGGAACACCAGAATGATCATCAGGGCTTGATACAATCCGTTGGGGACTCCGTCCTTCCCTCCGATGCAAGGGACAGAGAAGATGACAACAAGGATGAGAGCTGCCCACCAGAATCCGCCCTTCACATGGATGGGGCTGCCGCTGGGGTTCTCTTCTGTACGCCTGCCTGGAAGGATACGTGATATGATAAGGCCGCAAAGGAACGGGTACAATAGCCTAGTGAATCCGATGTACATCTGCTGGGCTGTAAGCGACCATCCTCCCTTGACATGGTATTGAGGGCCTCCGAATGTCATCACTGAGCCGTCGGGACGTACGAACTCACGGACCGGGAAGAAACCGAAAAGGTCCCATCCCATGGTGAGGTCAAGAGTCAGAACGGCGGCAAAGGCGGCAAGGATGCAGAGCACGAACGTCGGCAGTCTTCTCAGGATGAAAGCGTATAGGATATTGCCGATGTACTCCAGCGTGAGCGTCCAGTTCGGACCGTTGAACGAATTCATTTCGGACCACCCCCTTATGTCCATCTTGGGCCCTGTGGGAATCATGAACAAACCCATGACAAAGCATACGAGGACTTTCCACAAGGGAGCGGAAAGGATAAGCCTGAAAGCGTCAGCGCCGAAGAAGAAGAGGCAGGCTCCGATGATTGTACCCATTATCACCATAGGGTGCAGCCTTGTGAGCCTTCTTTTGAAGAAGCCCCATGTGGTCATCTTGTCCCAACGGTCGTCATATGCGTAGCCGATGACGAAACCAGACAGTACGAAGAAGAAATCCACTGCCAGATATCCGTGGTTGACATGCTGCTGTCCGTGGGCGTATGTTTCGAAAAGATGGAAAATGATGACCATCATCGCCGCTACGCCTCTGAGCCCGTCCAGTATCTCATACCGGGGCTTGGATTCAAGGTAGGTGTTGGTTTTAGCCATGTCCGTTTCTTTGTGAGCACAAGATAGCAATAAATACTTCTTGGTGCAACTTTGTATGACTCATTGCAGTTTGTTATATGTCCAAGGAAATCGATAACTTTGTATCATGCCTCACCCGTTTGAAGATACGCTTTTTCTGCAGGACGCTGTACGCATCACAGGTCCTTCGGCCTTCAACATCATGTTTAAACCGGCCGGCTCTTTGTGCAACCTTGACTGCCATTACTGTTATTATCTTGACAAGGCTGAGATTTACGGAGGCAGGGAACCGCGGATGACCGAAGATATGCTCGAGGACGTCATCCGTGAGTACATCGCCGCGAATGATGTCCCTGAAGTCACTTTCAACTGGCACGGAGGAGAACCCCTCATCCTTGGACTGGATTTCTACAGGAAGGCGGTGGAACTGGAGCGCAAGTATGCTGACGGCAAGGTCCTCCACAATACCATCCAGACGAACGGTACACTGCTCAATGCCGAGTGGGCGGACTTTTTCCGTGACAATGATTTCCTTGTAGGGATATCCCTTGACGGTCCCAAGGATATCCACGACAAATACAGGAAAGACAAAGGAGGATTCCCTACCTTCGACCGAGTGATGAAGGGACTGCAGTTCCTTCGGAACAGGGATGCGCAGTTCAATACGCTGTCGACCATCAACAAAGCTTCCGAAGGACGTGGCCTTGAAGTGTACCAGTTCCTCAAAAGCATAGGCAGCCGTTATATGCAGTTCATGCCGGTCGTCGAGCATGTGAAATATCCCGCTGATCCTTCTGGAAAGGTCAAAAAGAACGCAAGACCCTATATTGTCGATCCGTCCACTGAAGGTGCGCAGCTTGCTTTCTGGTCTGTTTCGTCCATGGGTTTCGGGAAGTTCATGTGCGATATCTTCGATTATTGGGTAAGGAACGACGTGGGGCAGTATTTCGTGGGGCTCTTTGACGCCGCTCTGGCTTCATGGGTAGGGGTGATGCCCGGTACATGCATATATGGCCAGACCTGCGGAGGGAATGCAGTCATTGAGCATAACGGAGACTTGTATCCTTGCGACCATTTCGTATATCCGAAGTACCTGTTGGGGAATATCCGTGAAAAATCCATCCGTTCCATGATGGAGTCAGAGGAACAGATCCGGTTCGGGATAGGTAAGCGCAGTTCTCTTCCTTCCAAGTGCACCCGTTGCAAATATCTTTTCGCCTGCAACGGCGAATGTCCCAAACACAGGTTCAACAGGACCGAAAAAGGGGATACCGGTCTGAATGCTTTGTGTGAGGGCTACTACAGGTTCTATGACCACGCTGCCCCTTATATGGAGCGCATGAAGGAACTCCTTTCACAGAAACAGTCTCCTGCATATGTGATTCCTTGGGCCAGGATGCACCGTATCTGATGGTCTCTGGCCAATTCCCCTGTTTTCTCTAATTCCTGCCGCATCCTACAAGCCACTTGCTTGCAGGAATGAAGGAAGCTATCTTTATGGTGATTGCAGAACATATGAACGTGCATACTGCGATAAGAGGAATCGCAAGATATACCGGAACTGCCGGGGATGCGGATCCTCCTTCTCCGATGAATATCCCGGCCCATAAAGTAATGAAGAAAAGATGGACCAGATACATCCCGAATGAAAGGTCGGAAAGGCTTCTTACCATCTTCGGAGTCTCTTCCTTTTCAATGCATGAGAACAGAAGGAACGCCCCGAATGTCGCGCATAGCACATTGGGTGTGCAGAACGCCCA
>DBWN01000044.1:3268-5948 GCA_002308935.1 Bacteroidales bacterium UBA1237
CACAGGGCTCCAATGAGGAGTTTCTTGTTCCTTTCCCAATTGAGGTGGACCCTTATGTAGTGGGCGAGGACAAGATAACCGAGATAACCGGAGAAATACCACAAGGCATGGAACCCGTTCCAGAAGCATTCTCCCCAAAGTTCATCGGAAACGAACATATGGAGCCATGGCATCAGAGTGGAGAAAGCGAAGATTCCGATGAACACAAGCTCTTCTTTCGCTGAAGATTGCCTGAGCCAAGGGGATACTATTGGTATTATGAGGTAGAGACTGATAAGCGGATACATGAACCATAAGTGCCCCGCCATTGACGGGAAATTGAACGGGATGCGCCCCAGGTCAGAGAGCGACTGTTCCCAGCTCATTCCTCCCCAAAGAAGGGGAAGGAAAGTATACAGAAGCATGAAAAACAGAGTCGGGGGGATGATCCTTTTGAATCTTTTCTTGTAGAATTCGCCCATGCTCATCCCGTCCTTCATCGGTACAAGCAGGAAGGCGGACACTATCATGAAAAGCGGAACGCAGATTCTGGAGGCTCCGTCATAGAAAGCCACCCAGAAGCGGTTGCTTTCGTTTGCCAGGTACGACATGTTGCCGGCAAGCCCCGAAGCGTCAGCCGCGTAGAAATTCTCTGATGCATGGACAAGCATCACCAGAAAACACGCGACCACTCTGATGTAATCAATGAATACGACTCTTTTTCCCATGGGTTTATCTGTAAGTGAACTTTCAAATATACAAAACAACCTCCAAATTTGACTTTCAGCGGATCGATTATCTCTTCGGCAAAGCGGCCTGCAGTATCATCATGACCGGTTTTTTCGTATATTGTGCAGTGAAACCACGAACCGATTATCTGTTTGCCATGGGAAGATTCTTCAGAGCAATGCTTTTTTCCGCTCTTGCGATATTATTCTGGTGTAACGTTTCGGATGCCCAGGGGATAACTGTGGAGGCTCCTGAAGCCCCATTCCCCTTCGAACCCCTTCAGATGTACTCTTTCCCGGAGAAGGACTTCCCTATAACGAGGTACGGAGCGAAAAAAGGAGATGTCAAAGCAAATACCGCCGCTTTCGCAAAAGCAATGGAAGAATGCAACAAAGCAGGAGGAGGAAGAGTTGTCGTCCCTTCCGGGAAATGGATTACCGGGCCGGTGCATTTCAGGAGCAACTGCAATCTTTTTCTGAGCGAAGGGGCGGAGGTCGTTTTCGATGATGATCCCTCTCTGTACTATCCGGCCGTCAAGGTATCATGGGAAGGAGCGGAGTGCATGAACATTTCACCCCTGTTATATGCTTTCGGCTGTGAGAACATCGGCATCAGCGGACCGGGCACATTGGCTCCTGAGATGGACTTCTGGAGAACATGGTTCGAAAGGCCTGAGTCCCATATCCAGGCGACAAGGCAGCTATATGCGATGTTCTCCACCGGGGTTCCTGCCGAAGACCGTCATATGGAAAGGGAAGGAGTCCAGATGAGGCCTCATCTGATCCATTTCAACAGATGCACCAACGTCAATCTCGACGGGTTCAGGATAAGGGAGAGTCCTTTCTGGACGATTCATCTGTTCATGTGCAAAGACGTCTGGGCACATGGACTGGATGTTTATGCGCACGGCAACAACAATGACGGCATCGACCTTGAAATAACTCAGCATGCCGTAGTGGAGGACTGCACCTTTGATCAGGGAGATGACGCTGTAGTGATAAAGGCGGGACGCAATCAGGACGGATGGGCTCTGGGTATGCCTACACAGGATGTTGTGGTGCGCAATTGCGAAATCGTCCAAGGACATTGCCTTCTGGGAATCGGAAGTGAGATGTCGGCCGGAGTGCGCCGCATCTATATGCATGATTGCCATTCTTCGGACCAGGTGTACAGGCTTTTCTACATAAAGACCAATCACCGTAGAGGTGGATTCATAGAAGATGTGACCGTGGAGAACGTATCAGCGACCAAGATGCTTAGGGTGTTCGAGATCGATACCGATGTGCTTTACCAATGGCGAGACATAGTACCTACTTTCGAAACGAGGATATCGCGTATCAGGAATATTTCGATCAGGAACGCAAAGGCGGAGCAGTCCGAGGCCGTGTTCGAAATCAAAGGCGACAGCCGGGATCCGGTTGACGGGGTCACGATAGAGAACATTGAAGTCGGCCTTCTGACCGGGTTCGAGAACAATGCGGAGTCCGTCCGTAATCTGGATGTCAGGAACATTGTCATAAGATCGAGGGGAAACGCTTCTGATGCTCCTGCCCTGTCCGGATTCGCTCCGGGGAGATGACGGTCATATTACAATAACGTGGATTCAAAGAATAAATAATACAATGAAGGTCATTAATTTACTTGTCGCTTCTCTTGCTGCCGCATTGGCGGTCAGCTGTTCTACCAAGGTGTCGGGCGTCCCGTCTCTAACGGATGCTTTGGATGACTCGGCTTGGGATTCATCAGAGTGGATATCTGTTGTTGACGCCCCAGTGATAACAGGAAGGATCAGTGACCAGAACGGCCGGGCGGCTGACGGAGCAAGCTGGTTCGTGTCTTCCCTCCGTCCTTCAAAGAAGGTGGCTTCCGCGAAGTGGATGACCACAGGTCTTGGAATTTACGAACTGTATGTGAATGGTGCTCCTGTCGGAAATGAAGTGCTTAAACCGGGCTTCACGCATTATGAGAAGAC
>DBWN01000044.1:6113-6443 GCA_002308935.1 Bacteroidales bacterium UBA1237
CTGTTCGGAACGGACACCGAAAACTGGAAGGCCGGCATCGCAGGTCCTGTCCAGCATGCAGCGATCTTTGACGGAGAGGAATATGACGCCAGGATCCTTCCCGGGTACGCTACTCCCGAGCTTCTTTCCGCTCCAGAGATCAATACTGAGTTCAAAGGAAAGATTTTCCCCACGTCCGGCGCTGAGGTCTATCTGAGAAAGGATATCGCCCTTTCTCCTGTACGCTCTTATGTGTGGAAGGATGTAGAGGGCGCAGACGAGGAGAATTACGGCAAGGTCATTATCTCAAGGGAATATAAGTCTGTTTAACTTTCGCAAGTGATTTAGGCG
>DBWN01000166.1 GCA_002308935.1 Bacteroidales bacterium UBA1237
GAAAGGGCGAACCGGAGAAGCTTCAGATATGCGTCCTTCTCCCCTTCCAGGGTACGGAACTTTGCTCTTAAGACAGACTCCATTTTCTTTTCTGAAGAATCAGGGTCTATCTCTTCCAAGGCTGCTGCGATTGTAGCCTTGTCTATACCCTTACCGGAAAGCATATAGGAAATCTTCACTTTCCCCCATCCGGAAAGAGAGGACTTCTCCCTAGCGAAAGCTGAGGCGTACCGGAGGTCATCGACATATTTCTCCTTGACAAGGGAATCGACTATCCTTGTTGCTGCAGCAGCATCTCCGTCCATGGCCTTTTTCGCTTTCTGGAATATGTCACTTCTGCAGAATTCCCTTTTGGAGCACTGGTTCTGAAGCCTTGAAAGGACACTCTTTTCAGAAGCCGGAGCCTTGGGCTTGCCAGAATCGGAAGAAGAGGCGGAACGGGATGAAGACTTCTTTTCTGAAGGCAGTCCTTCATTGACAGAGTCCATCTCCTCGATTCCGTAACCGAGGTCCTGTCCCGTAAGGTCCTTTATGGATTTGATGACTTTCATATGCTAGAAATCGAAACCAAGGCTGAAATATGCCCCAAGCTTGTTTGTTATATTGGACCAATGGACATTGAATGTAAGAGGTCCGACAATGGTATCGAACGAATACTGCAGCCCAGCTCCTCCGATAAGATGGTGGTTCTTCCATTCTGTGACCTGACGGAAACTGCCCAGATAGTCTCCCACATTCGCTATCGCCGAGATGTAGTGGTTCTTCATGATATTGAAGCGGAACTCCTGCCTGGTAAGAAGCAGTATGTCACCAGTGGTCGCGGCGAAATTCACTCCCATGAAAGGTATCTGCTGGTCAAGATACCTTCCGGCTATGTTGCCGCCGATCAAGTTGACATAAGGGAGCGGAGTGTCACCCCCGAGCAGGAACCTTCCATGAAGTGAAGGGATGAATGTGAACTTTTCAGCCGGAGACATCGCCCCCTTGAAATCGAACTGTATGACATGGAAGGGCGTTATTTCTCTCTGGAGAGCTCCCAGCACCCATTGGTAATCTATTCCCAAAGACGCTCCGGATCTCGGGAAATAACCGTCATCAAGATTGTCCATCCTCGCTTTCAGGAACGCCGACACATAGTCGTTATGCAAATCTGAGACGTTGAACTCACCGACAGACTTGTCGGACATCAGCGAACTTATGCTGTAGAAATCGTTCCTGAACCCTATTCCCAGATCGAAGTTCCTCCAACTGATATTGGAGAGGTACATGTCCGCCCTGAAGTTGTGGTATACAGCCTTGAAACGCGTATCCCCGGCGATGAAACGGTTACGGTCATTATACTTGTAATGCAGAGCTACATTGAAAGTCTGGCCGTTGGTCGCCCTGTAGTAGTACCTTGTGCTGATATAGGGATTGGTGCCTATCCTTCCTGTTATGTCCAGTGCCGAACCACGGATGCTATGTACATTGATTCCAAGGTTCAAGAGAATGGAAACTATCTCTTCCGTATCGAACCTCGCACCTATTCCCAATTGGTGGATAGGTCCCCTTTCACAGTTGATGCGCAGCCTGAAAGGCTCCTCCTCTCCGAGAAGTTCATACGTGACATAGTCGAAAGACTTCGTAGCATAGATTCTGGCGACAGCATCCTCAATGTCCTCGTTGTTGACTTTCTTGCGGACATCAAGATCGATCTTGCTCATAAGGAACTGGCTTTCCTTGTCACTGACACCGCTTATGCGGATTTCGGAGATCATCACCGAATCTTTTGTGATGTCGATAGCCTTGCGGCCATGCCTGGTGAGGGTATCCTCCCCTACGAGTATCTTCATCACGCCGATATTGTCAGCCTGGTCAAGAGCAGCATCCAATCCCCTTTCGTAAATCGTGTGGATGCTCTCTTCAGAGAAACTGAGCATATCAAACTCGTGGAGGTCAGGCTTCACCGTAACCTCCGTGTTCATCGCATTCTTCTCGTACGATTCACGGCCGAGCATATCGACACCTTGCGAAATGATGTCAATGATGTTGTTTATTCCGGAATAGCTGCTGTAACCGGAAGAGAGGTCAATACCGATTATGAAGTCAGCGCCCAAACCCCTGGCGATATCGGTAGGATAGTTGTTCTTCATTCCTCCGTCGACAAGGATCATTCCCTCTTCCCTCACGGGAGCATATACTCCAGGAATCGACATGGTTGAACGGAGAGCATGGTTGAGCTTTCCGCCGTACCATATCTTGGCCTGTGAAGAGACCATTTCCGTCGCGACACAGACAAACGGAATGGGAAGACGGTAGAACAAAGTCGAATCCTGATATCCTACGGTCAGTTTGCTGAAGATGTTGTTCACATTCTGCCCATAGGCATATCCGGAAGGAAGACTTCCGACAATGTTGTCCAGGAAAGATTTGGTGGCGTCATCATCATCGTTCGCCCCAAGGTGAAGATCTTCGTACCTGTGCTGAGGATTGTCGTACTGTTTGGCGATCCTTCTTCTTGACAGATACTCGTCCTTATTATAATAGAAAGGGAATGAGAGCATGTACTTCTCCTTGTACTTGGTCTCATTATAGGAGACGTATTCCCTCGGGATCTTGTCGCTGAGGGCCATGTTCCAGTCTATGTCGTAGATGATTTCACGTATCTCTTCAGCGGAATACCCGACAGCGTAGAATCCTCCGATGAGTCCTCCCACGCTGGTGCCCACTATCAGGTCGATAGGCATCCCGATCGTCTCAAGATATTCCATTACGCCGACATGCGAAGCCCCTTTCGCTCCTCCTCCGCTGAGGACCAGAGCGACAGTAGGACGGTGCTGCCTTATGGAATCCATCCTGGCCCTTATCTCCCTTACCGCCAAGGAATCTTCAGCCGGGTTCATGCCACGGACAGTGACTTCCTGGGCAGAAGCGGCGAATGACAGAAGAAGGAATGCGACAGCAAAAAGGACAGCCGCACTCAACTTTGACATATGATTGGAGAGAACCATTCCCTTTAATGTTCTTTAGATTGATGTTCACCTGCCAGAAGGCCGCAGGCTGCCGCGATGTCCTCTCCTCGGGAAGCACGGATCGTGGCAGTGACTCCGCC
>DBWN01000092.1 GCA_002308935.1 Bacteroidales bacterium UBA1237
GACCTCTTCGAGAAGCGGATAACGCTCCAGGGCAGTCCTTACCCAGCCTCCACAGCTCAATATGCCCCCGAATGCCGGCTCCTGCATGTCCGGATGGTTGTCAAGCAGAAGAAGGTCGAAAGGACTTTGGACCATTGACATCCACAAAGCGGACACATGGTGGTAATCCCCGCTGTCTATCCAGTGGATACCTTCCACAGGACGGGTGACGATTCTGGAAAGGATTTCAGCCTCCGCTTCCCCGTCACAGTAGCACACCGTCCCTTCAATATCGGAGCAATCGATAAGCGGCTCCCCTTCCATGAAAGGGAGTCCGGTTTCAGAATAAGCGCCGGAAAAGGAGAGAACAGTATGAGCAGGGTTCACCATTGTCTTTTCTAATCTTACAAAAATAACCAATAAAGGTGAAACTACTCAGAAAAGACCGGACAATATTGCTTCAAAAACCAGAAAAATTACACTCAATAGGCTTAAGACAAGATTTCTGAGTGCCAGAGGCAACTCTCCCTCAATTTCAAATACAACACATTGTCACATAATAAGTAAAACAAAGTTGTTAAAGGTTATAACATTTTTGTTAAGGCCCTTTCAGGCAAGAAAAACGGCTATTTTACCGTCCGAAGCGCCAGTTCCCACCATGAAAAAAGAGCTCCCGCTGAAAAGCTGGAAGCCCTCGATCTGAAGCCGCAGTAAGCGGCAGTTTCCGTAAGTATCCGGGACTATTTGAGCCCTATGGGATCGCGGTAGTTGATGTTCACTCCGAAGTCACGTATTGAAGCGTTGAGCCCCATCATGCCCTGTGCGTTGACATTGCCTTTACGTGTTCCGTCGATCATCTCCTGGGACATCTTCTTCATGTCCTTGATCCTCTGGAGAGTCTCAGGGTTGGCGCCCATGTAGTGTCCGGGATACATCTTCTCGATTCCGAACCTCTCCATATAAGCCTCGATCCTGGTGGTCGTGGCGAGGAGTGTGGAGAAGTTGGTAGTGAGCAGGAGGTTTCCTGAACCGAAAGCGTCTCCACTGAAGCCGTAATGCTTTGCCTTGTCGAAGAAGCATGCGCTTCCGGGAGTGTGTCCGGGGCTGAAGACAACCTCTATCTCACGTCCGCCAAGGTCAAAAACCTGTCCGTCCTCAAGATAGTTGATCTTTCCCTTGTAGTCAGCCATGAACTGGGGAACGTTCGGTGTATCGGCTGCATCGATCCATATCTCAGGGAAATAGTTGATAGCGGAACCGGTATGGTCGGGATGCACATGGGTAGCGATGAGGATGATCGGCTTGGAGGTGATTCCTGCGACGATCTTGTCGAGGTCATCGATCTTCGTTCCGGCATCGAGAAGGATAGCCTTCTCCTTTCCTTCTATAATATATATGGTCTCATTAGCCATGAGGTGGCCGTTGCCTTCCCAGGTGTTTTCATCGATCTGACGGATGATCACGTCCGGTCCGCTGTAGACCTCCTTCTCCTGATATGCCAGACGGGGACCGCCCTGAGGGCCCTGTCCCTGAGGAGGACGCTGTCCCTGAGGACCCTGACGCTGAGGTCCCTGGAAAAGAGGATCCATGAATTCACCGGCCCTTGAAAGGGGCGAGAAGATGCTGGCTGCTGCCAGGCCTGTAGCACCGAGGCCCATCATCCTGAGGGCGTCGCGCCTTGACATGCTGAACTTGTCCATATCGTTGTTTCTTGTTTTGTAGTTTATCCATTAAGGAACATTGCAAAGATAAGGAATACCTGTACCCCATACACAACAAAATCTTCAAACGATTTGTCAAAATCAATACATTTCGCACACAAAAGGCACGATTGGGAACAATGAGAGTGAGTCAGATGAAGTATTTTTGCTGAAGGAAGTTGAAAAAGCTATACAATATAAAAATACAAGACATGACTAAAATTCTGAAACTTTTCTCAGCAGCGGCTCTGCTGCTCGCAATTCCTGCGGCTCTGTCCGCCCAGGACACTTTCAAGGTCAGGGTAGACCAGCCACAGCACGGCAAGGTCACTGTCCTTCCCGAACTTCCCAAGGACGGAGTCGTCAAGGCGGGTACCGTTCTGGATGTCAATGTAGATGTCACCGACAGCGGTTGGGCTTTCGACAGCGGATACTACCTGTCAGTCAGTGGTGGCGTCCGTTACCCTACTTACAAAGAGTCCATGAAGCCCACTTTCAAAGTCATCGTTGACGCCGACATGTCCATCGGGGCCTCCATCATCGAGAAAGAGCGTTTGGAGGGATACAAGAGCATCCAGGACGTCGTCTACGCCCAGCCGGGGGTAAAGCCCCTCAAATACGACGTCTTCATCCCTGACGGCGCCAAGAAACTCCCCTGCGTAGTCATAATCCACGGAGGCGGATGGACTTCAAACACTGAGGACATCATGAGAGGGCTCGCACGTGAACTCATTAAAGGAGGCAAATACGTCGTCGCAAGCATCGATTACCGTTGGCTCGGCAGGAATGACGGAGACAATGTCCCCAACAGGATGGAGGACCTCATCGAGGACTGCTACGGTGCCATTCTCCATATCCAGCAGAACGCCGCCGTATACGGCATTGACCCCAAGAAGATCGCAGTGACGGGCGACAGCGCCGGAGGACATCTTTCTGCAGCGGTCGCCACCATGGTGGAAAGGATCGGAGACAAAGGATTCGGTGAGAAAGAAGGTGTGTATCAGTACCT
>DBWN01000185.1:0-1618 GCA_002308935.1 Bacteroidales bacterium UBA1237
GACGGAAAGGTCGACGTCTTCGTCGCAGGAGTGGGGACCGGCGGAACAGTAAGCGGAACCGGGAGAGCCCTCAAGAGGCACAATCCCGGAATTAAAGCAGTAGGAGTCGAGCCCGCGGGCAGTCCCGTCCTTACTGAAGGTCGGAGCGGGAGCCACAAGATCCAAGGCATAGGAGCCGGATTCGTGCCGGGGACCTATGACCCGAAGGCAGTGGACGAAGTGGTGACAGTCTCCGACGAGGAGGCGGCTTCAGGTGCGAGGATGCTCGCTTCAAAAGAAGGGCTTCTCGTAGGAATCTCATCAGGAGCGGCTTTCCACGCGGCTCTCAGCCTTTCCCGTAAAGAGGAATACGCCGGCAAAATGATAGTCGCCCTTCTTCCCGACACGGGTGAAAGATACCTTTCCACAGGACTTTTCGCCAGACAATAAACAGTCAAAGAAATGGACATTCCTAACAAACAACTGAGAATAAAGCTCCGTGAACTGATGGGTTACCTCTCGGACGCTTTCTTTCCCGAATACACATTCGTCCCTTACGAAGACTCAGTGAACGGTGCCTCCGCCATCCTTGAGGAAATCTGCGGTGAGAAGGTCCGGGTGGAATTCGAGCGGAGGATCCCCACCCTCGCCGAACTCCTTTCCCTGGATGTCGAAGCCATAGCCGGCAATGACCCGGCAGCCCAGAACTTCCAGGAGATAGTGTACTGCTATCCGGCCGTCATGGCCATGACCCATTACAGGGTAGCCCATGAGCTGGATTCCTTGGGAGTGGAGATCATTCCCCGCATGCTCACCGAATACGCCCATTCAGAAACGGGAATAGACATCCATCCCCAGGCGAAGATCGGGCATCATTTCGCGATAGACCACGGGACCGGTGTCGTGATCGGCCAGACTGCGATAATCGGGAACCATGTCACCCTTTATCAAGGAGTCACCGTCGGAGCGAAGAACTTCAAGTACGACGAGTCCGGAAAGCCCCGGAACCTTCCGAGGCATCCCATAATCGAGGACGGCGTCACTGTCTACAGCAACGCCTCGCTCCTGGGCAGGATAACGATCGGTGAAGGTTCCGTCATCGGCGGAAACGTCTGGCTGACCCACAGCGTACCGCCACATTCCAGGATACTCCAGGGAAGGACCCAGGAGCAGTTCCTTGACGGAGCGGGAATCTGACTCCTCGCCTCCTGCACTCCCCACCGGTTTGCCCCTTTCGGAGGAATCCCCTATCTTTGCAGGGTCCTTTGTAAGGAGACGCCGGTGGGAAAGCTGCAGCCCTCAAGCAAGGACTCTCATCCTCAACGCTTTTCAATATGCACTGGCTCATCCTCATTCTCGCCGGACTATGTGAATGCGGTTTCGCGTTCTGCCTGGAAAAAGGCAACCTCGCCACCGGCGGCAAGGCCACCCTCTGGTACGCCGTATTCGTATTCCTTTACATTCTCAGCATGGTCCTCCTGGCTAAAGCCGTGAAGGAAATACCCATAGGTACCGCCTATCCGGTCTGGACCGGCATCGGCGCCGTAGGAACGGTCCTTCTGGGGATCTTCGTGTTCAAGGAACCGGCAACCTTCTGGAGGCTTCTTTTCACCATAACTCTGATAGGTTCCATAATCGG
>DBWN01000185.1:1652-4321 GCA_002308935.1 Bacteroidales bacterium UBA1237
TATATTTGAGTCGCATTTCCCCTCATCAACTATCCTTGCCATGAAAAGGTCAATCTTCAGAATCATCTGCGAGGTAGCCCTCTTTGCTGCCGTAGTATCTTCGTGCGGAGATTTCAGCACATACGACATGCTGTGCGAGAATCTCTCCTCCCCTCTCGCCATCGACTCCACACAGCCGCACTTCAGTTGGAAGATCCTTTCGTCCGCCCAATCTTTCAAACAGTCCGCGTACGAAATCCAGGTCGCGTCAAGCGAAGGTGCCCTTCTCAGTGGGGATGCGGACCTGTGGGACTCAGGCAAAGTCCGTTCGTCTGACCAGATCATGGTCCCCTACAGAGGGAAAGCCCTCGGACAGAAGACCATCGCATGGTGGAGAGTGAGGGTAAGCGGACCCTTCGGCAAGAAGTCATCCTGGTGTGCTCCACAATGTTTCGGAGTGGGAATCCTGGAGAGCGGTCCCATGGCCGGGGAATTCATCGGAGCCGCTCCGGGCGAAGGAAGATCCCCTATCCTCAGGAAATCCTTCACCATTGAATCAGTGCCCCCTACTGCAGTCCTTTACGTCAATACTCTAGGATACCACGAGGCTTATCTCAACGGCAAGAAAGTCGCCGAGGACGATGTCCTCAACCCTGCCGTGTCACAGCTTGACAAGCGCTCACTGATAATGGCTTACGATGTCACTTCCCTGCTTCAGGAAGGGCAGAACGAGTTGGTCCTTTGGACAGGATCAGGATGGTACAAGAAAGAGACCTTCAACGCCGCCTATGAGGGTCCGCTGGTGAAAGCGGAACTCGACGCGTTCTCCGGAAGCGATGTCTCAGTCATACTGTCCACCGACGGGACTTGGGAAGGAACATGGAGCGGATACTCCGACCCGGGAAAATGGAATTTCCACGGGTTCAACGGCGAAATAATGGACGCGAGGATATTCCCCGCCTCTTTGGAAAGCAAGGACCTCTCCGCCATGGAATGGGGACCGGTGGACGTAGTCAAGGTCGAAGGGATCGTATCTTCCCAGCAGATGTGCGAGCCAGTAAGGATACAGGAAGCCCTGCAGCCTGTTTCGGTGGAGGAGTACAATGACGGATGGATACTTGACTTCGGCAAGGTGGTGAACGCCATGTTCGAAGCACGTCTTCCACAAATGCCTGAAGGACATGTGAGTACGGCACGTTTCGCGGACTACGTTTATCCAAACGGCATGGTTGACGCCGTCAGTTCAAATACTTACATATCTTCCGGAAAGGAAGGAGGAGACACTTTCGCCAACAGGTTCAACCACCACGTGTTCCGCTATGTGATTCTTGAAGGCCTGGACCAAACTCCATCCGCTTCCGACTTCACAGCCTTGAGGATGAGGACGGATTACGGCAAATACTCATCTTTCAGCAGCTCGGACGAAGACCTGAACGACATCTACAACATGGTTGACCACACTTTGGAGAACCTCGCTTTCGCAGGATACATGGTCGACTGCGCCAATCTTGAAAGGCTCGGATACGGCGGAGACGGAAACGCTTCCACCCTTTCCCTGCAGCTGATGGCCGATGTCGCTCCCCTGTACCTGAACTGGCTCCAGGCATGGAACGATTCGATAAAGCCCGACGGAGGTCTTCCCCATACGGCACCTAATCCCTACACCGCCGGCGGCGGTCCCTACTGGTGTTCCTTCATAGTCCAGGCCCCATGGAGGAGCTGGATGAGCTATGCCGACCCAAGAGTCCTCGAAAGGTGCTATCCAACGATGATCCACTGGTTGGATTACGTGGACGCTTACACCAAGGACGGGCTTCTCACTCCCTGGCCGGACATGCCTTACCGCCAATGGTTCCTCGGAGACTGGGCGGCACCTTTCGGGTCCGTCAACGTTTCGGATCCCAAGAGCGTCGGTCTTGTGAACAACTGTTCACTCTGCCAGGTATACGAGGATCTGGTAAGAATAGCCACTGTCCTCGGTAAAGACTCAGATGCGGAAAAGTTCCTCCAGCGTCTTGAAGCCCTGCGTAAGCGCATCCACGAGGAGTTCTATAATGAGGAGGACGGAACCTACGCTTCCGGAAGCCAGATAGACATGACCTACCCGATGCTTGTCGGGGTTACCCCTCTAGAACTCGAAAGCAAAGTGACAGAAGTACTTAAAGAGCGTACAGCCAACCAGTACAAAGGACATCTCATGACAGGACTCGTAGGTGTGCCGATCATAACCGAATGGGCTACACTCAATGGAGAATGCGACTGGTTCTATTCACTCCTCAAACAAAGGGACTATCCCGGTTACCTTTACATGATAGACAACGGAGCCACCGGCACATGGGAGCATTGGAGCGGAATGAGAAGCAGGATGCACAACTGCTTCAACGGAATCGGAAGCTGGTTCTATCAGGCGCTCGGCGGGATCTTCCCCATTGATGAAGGTTACAGGAAAGTTCTCATCGAGCCTCAGATTCCTGAAGGGCTGGAAGAGGTGGATGTTTCTCTCGATACCCCTTACGGCATACTTAAGGTTCACCGTAACGGACTTCATCTCGATGTAGAAATCCCGGTCGGAGTGACAGCCATGATCGGCGGAAAGGAATACCGCAGCGGAAAACGTTCAGTCAACTTAAAGTGATAAACACAAACACACAATAACATGAAAAGAAGAGATTTCTTAAAAGTCGCTGCTG
>DBWN01000006.1 GCA_002308935.1 Bacteroidales bacterium UBA1237
CTCGGCGTCGCAAGGCAGAACACCACGGCGATGAGCGTAGCGAAACTCTATCTGGCGAAGAACTTCGTGTTCGGTCCCCTGCACCTGGACAACAGGGTTCTCTTACAATGGTCATCCAACAAGGAAGCCGTACCGCTACCGATGGGAGCCGCCAATCTGAGATGGTATCTCCAGATTCCCGTGGTGAAGGATGTCATGACTTTGCAGATAGGCGCTGATGCCACAGCCACCACCAAGTGGTACACCCCGGCCTACAATCCCGTTCTCGGAGTCTTCCACAACCAGGACAAGGAACAGTTCGGAGAATGCCCTTATTTCGATGCATTCGTGAACATCCAGTGGAAGAGGGCCAGCATCTTCATCAAATACGTGAATGCCGGAATGGGATGGCCTCTGGACGAGGCGGACTATTTCAGCGCAGCCAAATACATACGTCCCCAGCGTGCCTTCAAGTTCGGTGTGTCATGGCCGTTCTACCTGCAGACCAAGAAGAACGCCCAAGTGAGCGCCAGCGGTCCGATAGGCGGAGGATCCTCATCTTCACGTAGTGGAGGAGGTTCGTCTTTGAGCAACATGGCCGGAAGTCTGCGTTCACGTTAATCCCTTCAGAAGCAGGATGAAAGCTTACAAGTTCAGACGGTTCTTGAGGATTTTGCTACTCTCCATCCTTCTTCTGGTCGGAGCCGCGATCCTGGAAGAGACTCCCCAAAGTGAGAGCTTCACCCTGAAGGGTAAGCGTCTGGGAATATCCATGGCGTTGAAAGGATACCGCCTCAAGGACATGAACCACAATGTCGGATACAGTTTCGAGATGCTTAAGGAATTCTCCACGACGTCAGAATGCATGGACAAGATTTCGCTCCAATCCGACAATGATGAAAGCATTCTGCCCCTCTTCATCCCCGAAGACAGCATTGACATAGTTGTCGTCCCTCTATCCAGGCTTTCAAGGATAAGGGGCATACATGAAAGGAAGATGGATTCCGTGATGATGCTGGCCGACAGTTCCGTCCTCGCACTCACCGGAGAAATACAACTTCCGGACTCCGTATCGATGCCGACAAATATTCTTGATTCAGTTTCCCTCTCCCTCCCCCTTGCGGACAGCACAGTCTGGGTCGTAAGGAAAGCGGATGAAGGGCTCCTCAAGGAAATCAACCTCTGGATGGCCACCTTCACTCCCGGCAAGGAACACAAGGCCCTCATCGAAAGATTCACTCCCAATTACAACCCTTACGTCAGAGCACTGACCGGTGACACCTACAAGACCCTCAGTCCCTACGACAACCTTTTCAAGAAATACGCCGCCCAGATAGGCTGGGACTGGAGGATGCTTACCGCCCTTGTATGGAAAGAATCGGCTTTCAGGATAGAAGCGGTATCTCCAAAGGGAGCGGAGGGACTTATGCAGATGATCCCCACGACGGCCTCCAAGTTCAGCGCCGACAACATGCTCGACCCCGAGGAGAACCTGAAGGCTGCCACAGCTTATCTTAAGAAACTTACTGAAATGTTCGAGCCCTATGCGGCCGATTCAATGGAACTGATGAAATTCGCACTTGCAGGATA
This sequence comes from Bacteroidales bacterium UBA1237, assembly GCA_002308935.1. Taxonomy (GTDB): domain Bacteria; phylum Bacteroidota; class Bacteroidia; order Bacteroidales; family UBA932; genus Cryptobacteroides. Next base: position 1,570 of record DBWN01000006.1, read on the forward strand.
CAATGCCGGGGAAGGCAGGATAAAGGACTGCATAGCGCTCGCCGAGTCCAAAGGCATGCCTACAAGCACATGGCTGGAAGTAGAAGCCGTGTTCCCGTATCTAAGGGAGGACTCCATACTGGAGGACGAGAACGTCCGCCTCGGAAAGTTCCAAGGATACGAGACTATGGAATACATAAGGGAGATGCAGTCGCTCTACTGGTCGCTCTGCCTTATTGCGCCCGGACAGTCCTGGCAGGGTCAACTTTCGACACGAACAAGCAGGGAATAAGCAGAAGCAGCATTATCACCAGATAAGAGATAACGTCAGCCGCTATAATCCAAGGGACATTCACTGAAACAGGAACGTAGGAAAGGAAGTAATTCTCCGGATTGAGGGGAATGAGGTGGGTTTTGCTCTGAAGAAGGCAGAACGCCAATGCCACGGCATTGCCTATGAGCATTCCCTTCAGAACCACTACGGAAGAAGCTCTAAGGAACACTTCAGAAATGCTCCTGTCGGTCATTCCCAATGACTTGAGCGTCCCGATGGTGGAAATGTTCCTGAAAAGAAGAATAAGAAGTCCGGAAATCATGTTGAACCCGGCGACTATCGTCATGAGTATCAGGATTATCATGACATTGAAGTCAATAAGGTCAAGCCAAGAGAATATCTGCGGGAAGCGGCTGACCGAAGACCTTGCCACGGGAACGTCTTCATCTTCAAGGGTTCGGAACAGGATCCCGAATCCGATGTCCTGGGTGGCATCGTTTATTGCCGTTGGTGAAGAGTTCCTCTCAGAAAGGATGACTTCGAGAGCGGAAACCTCATCTTCACTCCAACCATTCAGCCTCTGCATGTCGGAAAGCGAAGTGAATACGACAAGGTTGTCGTTCCCGCTGAGGATACTCGGGTATATCTCCTTTACGGTGAATTTCCTGACCTTCACCCTTTCCCCGACGAAATACGCAGGCAGCTCATCCCCCACCTTGAGCCCGAGGATGTCGGCAAGCCGGGACGGGACTCTGGCTCCCAGGCTGTCCGGACCGTCAGGTGTCCCTTTGAAGAGCACGCCATGGATATTGTCTCCGGAACGGATGATTCCCGCCCTGTAGACAGTCGGGACTATCTCGTCCACCACTCCCAATGAATCCATGAAGCCTTCATAGGAGGGATGTCTGGAAAGAGGAGACTCTTCCCCAGTGAAATCAAGATCTGAAGGGACTATCTGGACATCCCCGGAAATACCGGCGATGCCTCTTCGGAGTTCCCTTCTGAAACCGGATGAAACCGATACCGCCAATATCATCACGAGGAACGAGATGGCTATGGAGACCATGGCCATCTTGCCTTCGAAACGGATCTTTCCGGATATGAAAGAGGCGGCTTTCATCCTGCAATGAAAAAGGAAAATCCATCCCGACGGCACCGCCACCGGGATGGACTTTAGAATCGGATTACCAGATGTGTACCCTTTCGCTCTCAGGACGGAACATAGGGTCGCCTTCCTTGATGCCGAAAGCCTCGAAGAAGGACTCGAAGTTCCTTACGGAAACGTTCACCCTGTTGACCGCGAGTGAATGCACATCCTGTGCGGTCCTTCTCCTCATCTCCTCAGGGGTGATGTTCTGCGCCCAGATTGTAGCATAGGAAAGATAGAACCTCTGCTCGGGTGTGAATCCGTCGATAAGGCCGGGATTATTGCCTGCGATGGCGTTCTGCATAGCTGAGAAAGCGATGCTGAGTCCGCCGTGGTCACCTATGTTCTCACCGAGGGTAAGGTGTCCGTCTGCCATAAGACCGGGAAGGATCTGGACAGCATCGAACTGCTCAGCGAGCTTTTCAGCCTTCGCGGTGAACTTCTCGTCATCCTCCTTTGTCCACCATCCGGACATGTTGCCCTGGGCGTCGAAAAGACGTCCCTGGTCATCGAAGCCGTGGCTCATCTCATGTCCGATGACGACACCGATACCGCCGTAGTTGACCGCATCGTCAGCGTCAGGATTGAAGAACGGAGGCTGAAGGATGGCTGCAGGGAAGCAGATTTCGTTCGTGGTAGGATCGTAGTAGGCGTTGACGGTCTGAGGAGTCATTCCCCACCTTGTACGGTCGGTAGGCTTTCCGAGGTCCGCCATATTGTCGGCAGTATACCACTGGCTTGCAGCCCTCATGTTGTCATAATAGCTCTTCGAAGGGTCGATGGTGAGTGTGGAGTAGTCCTTCCACTCGTCAGGATAACCGATCTTCACGGTGAATGAAGCAAGTTTCTCTTTCGCTTTGGCTTTAGTCTGGTCACCCATCCAATCGAGGGCGTCGATATGCTGGCCGAGAGCGATACGGAGATTCTCAACAAGAGTCTTCATCTTCTCCTTGGAAGACTCGGGGAAGTACCTTTCGACGTACATCTTGCCGACCGCCTGGCCGAGGATGCTGTTGGGGACGGTCATAGCCCTTCTCCAACGGGGCCTCTGCTCCTGGATACCGGACATCTGGCGGCTGAAGAAGTCGAAGTATGCGTT
>DBWN01000200.1:0-2942 GCA_002308935.1 Bacteroidales bacterium UBA1237
GTGGTGGGAACACTCGGAGTGAACACCTCCTCGCTTGCGGCTCTTCTGGCCGCCGGAGGAATGGCGATAGGCATGGCCCTGAGCGGTACGGTCCAGAACTTCGCAGGAGGTATCATGATACTGATGTTCAAGCCATTCAAGGTCGGTGACTACATCCGGGCTCAGGGGTTCGAAGGGTTCGTGACGGACGTCTCGATAGTCAACACCAAACTCCGCACCTTCGCCAACGAGACGGTCATCCTCCCCAACGGTACCCTCTTCAACGGGACGATAAACAACTTCATGGAGAAGGAGTTCTTAAGGGAAAGCTGGCCGGTGGACGTGCCATACGGGACGGACTACGAAAAGGCGGAAAGCATTCTGCTCGATATTGCGATGGAGGAGGAGAAGATCATAAAGGAGGACGGTCCCCTTGTGAAGAAGCCCTCAGTCCATCTCGGCGCCATGAAGGACAGTTCAGTGCAGCTGGTGCTCTGGGCATGGGTGAAAGTGCAGGACTATTACCCGGTCCAGTTCAGCGTGTCCAAGAAGATATACAAGAAGCTGCCCGAAAACGGTATTGACTTCCCGTTCCCCCAGTTGGACATACATGTCGACCCGGACAAGAAGGAGTCCTAGAGAGTCCGCTTACCCTTACAAAAACATCATGCCGGCCCAAAAGCCGGCATGACTGTTAATATGCTGTTCCGAGTGGAGCTATTTATTCGGCGGGCTTCACGTACCTCGTTCCGGTCTCGGCCTTGACGGCGTCGATGAAAGCGGGAGCGTAAGCGGGGGAAGTCCTCCTTCCCTGGACGAGTTCACCGTTCTCGCTGGGGAGCATGATCTGATCGTTGTGCTTGACGATGAGGAGCTTCGCGAGTTTGTCCCAACGCTTCATCATCATGTCGGTGTAGGAAATGGTCTTTCCGGTCAGGTAGTCCGTCATCTCGCCGGCGGTCATGTTCTTGATCCTGGACTCGACCTCCTCCTGGTCCTTCTCATAGAAGTCCTCGAGTTCCTTCTGGGCGTCCTTCAGGTCACCTATCATGGCGCTGTAGCGGGGATAGATCATGTTGGCCACGAAGTTGTTCATCCAGAAAGCGCTCTCGGTGCTGAACTCTCTGATGTTGTTGTTCTCCCTGCGGAAAGGATCGGGGATGCGGTTCGCTCCGCAGTAGACGGGCACGTAAGCCACCATGCTGGCATCATCCATATTGAAATAGGTGATTCCGCCCACAGCGTCGGGGAGCCAGTCCCTCATCCTGCAGACCATTGTCATTCCGCTCTGCTGGCAGCCGATGGGCCTTTCACGGAACATGTCGGTGCCGTCGCTGCTCTTGAAGTTGACGGGCTGGTTGCGGTAAGGGGAAGCCCAAGGGCCGGCGCTCACGTCAACGGTCATGTCAAGGGCGGTGCCCTCGTAATGGTCGCGCATGTCGTTCATCACGTCACGGGGGGAGAGCTTCTCCTTAGGCTTGATCCAAAGGGGAAGGGCGTCTATCTCGGACATGTCACCGTTGATGTAGGGCAGATACGAATCCATCACGGCGGTGTCATAATGATGACGGAAGAAGCTCCATACCCTGGCGTCGCAGTACCTTATGGCGCTGAAGTCCATGGGGCCGTAGGCCTCCCTGAAGCTGAAGTCAGCGTCAGGACCGGAATAGTAACCCTTCTCGCGGGCGAAGGAGATCACGTCTGCAGAATACATGCACTCCCCTTCCACAATGCAGAAACCGAGTTTCTTGTCGGCCTTCTTGGCCTGAGGGAACTGCCTGATACGGCTGGAGTTGGCGTATGCGCAGATGCAGTCATCCGGTACCCTGAGGGCGACCCAGACACCGCCTTTGTTACCGGGGCCCTTGCCGATGAGCTCCATTATCCACGCCTCGTTCTTGTCGCATACCGCGAAGGACTCTCCGGTCGAACTGTAGCCGTACTCCTGGACAAGGGCGTCCATTATGGCGATGGCGTCACGCGCTGAAGTAGCCCTCTGCAGAGTGAGGTCCATGAGGGTGAAGTAGTCGAGATAGCCTTCAGGGTTACGGAGTTCCTCGCGGCCGTCCCATGTGGTCTCCACAATGGTGACCTGGTTCTCGTTCATCAGGCCCATCACGCCGTAGGTGTACTCGGCCTGCTTGACGAACCTGCCGGAGCCCTGCGGTCCGAATCCCCTGATGGAGATCATCTCACCGGGGGCATGGCGTCCGGGCGCGTAATAAGAAAGGGGTGAAGCGAAGCCGAAGCCGTCGCAGTTGTAGGTGCACATCACGCTTCCGTCGGTGGAAGCCAGCTTGCCCACGATTAGGTTCGTGCAGGCGAAAGAGGCCACTGTGATGAACGGAAGCAACAGGGAAAGGACTAACTTTTTCATATATGATTTGTTTTTTCGTTGTATATGATCCCAGCAATGAGAAAGCGGCTAAGACTGCCGCCACTGCGAAAATAGCACTCTTGCAAGAGAAAAGCAAACCCTGGACTAGCAAAAAGACGGCCCCGGATTAACGGAACCGTCCTGAAAGTCTCAAGCGATGGAAGTGCTAGGATTCTGCGGGAGCTTCGGAAGAAGCTTCAGCGGCGGCCTTCCTCTCTTCAGCGAGCGCTTCCTTGGAAGCGACCGGATTGCCGTAGATATGCAGCATGATGTCCCGGAGCTCTCCCCTGTCGAGGGTCTTGTCGACCTTGTCGATCTGCCGCTCGATGTAGGCGGAGAAAGCCTCCACGTCCTCGGGAGTGTAGAATTCCGAGTATTTGGAAGTGCCGTTCATCATGTCGTAGGCCATGTAGTTGGTCTTCCAGAGCTTGTATCCTTCGATGATCCTCATGTCGACAGCATGGCGGATTGCCTGGTAGCGGTCGTTCTTCATCCAGTATGAAGCCTCGACTATCTCGTCATGGGTGAGGGGGTCACCGATGTTGAGGTGGATGTTGCCCTTCTCCTGGCGGATTCCGGTGAGGAT
>DBWN01000200.1:3032-4734 GCA_002308935.1 Bacteroidales bacterium UBA1237
TCCAGTTCCTCGAAATTTTCCACGAAGCCTTTCGTGCCGCTCATGTCGAGCATTTTGAGGAGTCCCTGCTCAGTGGTGTCGATGCCGTTCTTGGTCCTTCCCTCCCTCTGGGCGATCCACACGGAGCTGCGACCTGAAGTGACGGCCTGCCTTATGTACTTGGAGAGCCTCTGGGAAGAGAGGTAAAGGGAACGCGCGTCTATGCCGCGGATGACCTTTATCATCCTGTTCGAGCGGATGAGGTATTCAATGTACTGGTTGGAAAGGAGGTTGTCCCCCACGCATATCTCGGTGGTGTCTATGCCGTTACGGTAAAGGACGGCCTGCGTGATCGCGGGATCGAGGATAATGTCCCTGTGGTTCGACATGAAGACGGACTTGCCTGTCCTCTGCAGTATCTTTTCGATGCCGTCGTAAGAGAAGTTGTGGGCAGTGTTCTCCAGCACCCACTGGACGGCCCTTGACATCACCTCCGTCTGGAACTCGTCAATGCTCTTGACGTTCCTCAGGAAATCAGCCAGGAACGTCTCTGGCATGTCAGGAAGCAGGTTCTTCGATATCTCGTTGACCGCCGGGTGTTCCGCCAAGGCCTTGAACGCCTTCACGGCCTCCTCGTCGGTATACGGTCTGATATCATCGAATTCGTTCTGGGATTCGCACATATCGGTAGGAATTTGTACAGTCTTTATTAGACAAAGATACTCAATAGTTATGACACTGCAATCTCCGTGCCCCTTTATCTGACATCGGGACGGAAAAGAAGTGAACTGTCCCCGTAGCTTAGGAACCTGAATCCGTTGGAGAGCGCGAAATCGTATATCCTCCTCCAGTCCCCGTCCACGAAGGCGGACACAAGGAGTATGAGCGTGCTCTCAGGCTGATGGAAGTTCGTCACTAGGGTGTCGACGATCCTGAAACGGAAACCGGGCACGATTATTATCCTCGTCCCGAGCACCAGTTCATCCAGGGAATTCGCTTCAAGATAGGAGATTATGGCCTCCAGGGCCTCTTCAGTAGTATACGGGAACTCCCTTTCATAGGGGACCCACTGGTCCACATCAGAAGGAGACCCGTTTTCAATGATACCCACGCCCGCGTAATAGAGGGACTCGAGCGTCCGGACAGAAGTGGTTCCGACAGCGATTATCCTTCTTGAGGACCGGAGTGCTGAAACTATCCTCCTTAGGAGTCCCACGCTCACGGCGAAAGGCTCCCTGTGCATGGGATGGCGTGCAACGTCCCCTTCTTTCACAGGAAGGAAGGTCCCTGCACCCACATGAAGGCACACCCTTTCACGGGTTATCCCCATGGAATCTATCCCGGAAAGCACCCTTTCAGTGAAATGGAGGCCTGCCGTCGGGGCCGCTACCGACCCTCTCACATGGGCGTAGAGGGTCTGGTACCTTTCGAGGTCTATCTTCTCCGTGTCCCTGTTGAGGTACGGAGGGATCGGGATGGACCCGCAGACTTCAAGGACTCCGGAAAAAGGAGCGCCGCCTTCCCAGAGGAAGCGCACTATACCGGTCTGGCCGTCCCTGGAAATGAGTTCAGCACGTAGGTTCATGGCCTCCACAGCGGGATCCGAAGCGGTATTGATGAGGCGCAAGGTGTCGCCTTTCCACCTTTTGGCGTTCCCGATCACGCATTTCCACTCACAGGAACCGACGGAAGCGAAACTGAGGTTGTATTCCTCCGGCATGTG
>DBWN01000200.1:4799-10900 GCA_002308935.1 Bacteroidales bacterium UBA1237
TCGTTGAACACCATCATCGCCCCTTCAGGGAGAAGTGAAGGAAGATCAGTGAATATTTTGGAGCAAACGGTCTTGTCACGGTAAACGAGAAGTTTCGAGGAATCACGCTCGGGGAGCGGATACTTGGCGATCCTCTCGTCAGGCAACGGGTAACTGTATTCCTTTATATCTATAGAAGGTATCATGCTTTTCAATATTGGAGCGCAAAGGTACGAAATAATCGCAAGAGAGAAAAGCCGTAAAAACGCCCAGGATCGAACGGAAACGAACAAGATGACCCGTCACTCGGATACGGACGAGATAATCGGTCTGAGGGCAAAATCGCCCTTCTGGTACACTTGTAAATTGTTTACAAATGTTCAAAAGTGTTTAGAACTCCACACATTTAAACATGTTAACAAAAATCAATGTTAACAATTCCTTAAGTTTACAAACTCTATAATCAATTTTTTTAATACTAGAATCAGTATTTATAAAAACTCCTAAAACTCAAGTATTTATTTGAAATTATCTAAATTATTGATTCACCTCAATGGCAACAACTGTGGTGAAATACATTTCCGGCCCGAAAAAATATAATTGTTTCATGACATTAAATATATATCAATCAGCAAATATTACGGGTTTACTTAAATCATTACTTAGGCTATTTAGCCCTATCGGGGCTCTTTCCTGTACTGATGTTTACAACAATTCAATTTGCATTTTTGAAATTTGTTGTCTACATTTGTAATATCAATCGTTAGAAAAATGAACAAAAGGCTACAACAGTTTTTGGCGGCGGAGAACATCTCCCAGTCACAGTTCGCGGACGCGATGGGCATCGCCAGGGCAAGCGTATCCCATATAATAGCCGGAAGGAACAAGCCGGGCTTCGAATTCATGTCAGGTCTCGTGAGGAATTATCCCGCGCTCAACCTCGAGTGGCTGATCTCCGGAAAGGGCAAGATGTACAAGGACCCGTCAAGGCTTCTGTCCTCACTTCCCGATGCTCCTGTCCGTGAAACCCAGCCCGTGATTCCTCCGGAGGATAACGAAGAGCCCCAGGCCGATCTTTTCTCCGTAGAACCTCTCCGAGAAGCGCCTCTATCCCCCTCAGATGCACAGCCTTCGCCGAAAATTGAATTCTCAGAGGGGTCTTCAACCCCTGAGGAGAAGCCGCAACCCTCTGAAAACAAGCGCACTATACGCAAAATCGTCATATTTTTCGACGATAACACTTTCGAAGAAATCCAGTAGAAAAACTCACGCTCAAACACTCTCCCGGCAAAAATCCGGGACATAACGACGCCGCGCCTCCATGGTGTGGCGTTTTCTCTTTTTTCTTCGTAACTTCGCAGACTGAACAGCAATCCCCGACCGTCACATGTACAAGTTTCTGATCCGCCCGATACTTTTCAAGTTCAATCCTGAGTTCGTGCACAAGCTGACGATGAAGCTTATCTGCTACATCCAGCGGATGCCCATCGCCGGCGGCGTCGCCCGGCTCCTGTACAGGAAGGAGCATCCCTCCCTTGAGAGGGAATTCTTCGGGCTGAAGTTCCGCAACCCCGTGGGACTCGCGGGCGGACTGGACAAGAACGGTGAAGCATACAACGGAATGGCCGCATTCGGGTTCGGATTCGTGGAGATCGGTTCCCTGACGCCAAAGCCGCAGCACGGCAACCCGAAGCCCAGACTCTTCCGCCTCGTGAAGGATGGTGCCCTCATTAATCGCATGGGTATCAATAACAAAGGCGTGAAGTTCGCTATCGACAAGCTGCGTTCGATAAAGCCTGAAATCATCGTGGCAGCCAACATCGCCAAGAACACCGGTTCACGTGACGACCAGATCGCAAAGGACTATGACACAGCCTTTTCGCTCCTGTATGACCTGGTCGACATGTTCGTCGTGAACGTCTCCTGCCCGAACGTGGAGGGCCTCACCAACCTCCAGGACGTTTCCTACCTCTCCGAGATCATGGATGGCATTCTGGACAGGAGGGCCACCATGGACGAGCACAAGCCGATATTCATAAAGCTCTCCCCCGATGTACCCAACGTGCAGATTGACAGCATCTTGGACTATGCCCTAAGGAACGGCGTCGAAGGTGTCGTGGCAGGGAACACGACCCGCAAACGTGACGGGCTCTCGACCCCTGAGGAGAAGGTCAACAGCATCGGGAAGGGAGGCCTTTCCGGAGCCCCGCTCTATGAGCGGAGCCTGGAGATGGTGAAGTACATCCACCAAAAGAGCGGAGGCAAGCTGGCAATCATAGGCTGCGGAGGCATCATGACCCCCGCCCAGGCCAAGGCCATGCTTGACGCAGGAGCTTCACTGATAGAGGTTTACACTGGATTCATATACGAGGGGCCGGGATTCGTGGAGAAGATCCTCAAAGAACTCGATCCCCCTAAAAAGAAGAAAAGAAAGCAAGCGGAAGCGGTAGTGGAAGAGGACTCCCCTGCCGTCATTCAAAACGCTGATACCGAAATACTTGAATCAAATGCTTAAAGCATCAATCTGTACAATCGGCGACGAGATCCTCATCGGACAGGTCGTCGACACCAATTCTTCAGAGATATCCCGTGCGCTGGGATCCATCGGGATAAGGACTTCAAGGATGGTCTCCATCGGAGACGACTCCCAGCAGATTCTGTCAAGCCTATCGAAAGAACTGACCGACAATGATATAGTCATTGTCACCGGAGGCCTGGGCCCCACAAAGGACGACATCACAAAGGCGGCTCTGGCCACCCTCACAGGCAGCAAGGCGTACACCGAGCATCCCGGACAACTCGAGATGGTATACAAGATCCTCCATTCCAGAGGACTTGACGTACTTGACATCAACCGCGCGCAGGCGCTTGTCCCCGACACATGCGAAGTAATTGTTAACCACTGCGGTACGGCCCCCATAATGGTGTTCCGCACCGATGGCCTCTTCGGCCATCCCGCAACACTCTACGCCATGCCCGGAGTCCCTTATGAGACCGTGAACGCCCTTCCTGACGTCATTGAGGACATCAGGGCCCACCATGACATCGGAGCGATATTCCACCGCAACCTCATGGTCTACGGATACGCGGAATCCGCCCTCGCCAAGAAGATAGCCCCCTGGGAGGACGCGCTGCCCGAGGAAGTGCACCTGGCTTACCTTCCGAATCAGCTCACAGGCGTGCGTTTGAGGCTCTCGGTATACGGAGGTACCACCGAGCATGAGAAATCGCTCCTGGAGGCCGAAATCGCGAAATTAAGGGCAATTCTGGGGGATGCGATATACTCGGAAGATGACGACACCCTCCAACATGTGGTCGGAAAGCTCCTGAAAGCCTCAGGAAAGACTCTAAGCACCGCCGAATCCTGCACCGGAGGAGAGATTTCGCACCTCATAACGACGGTTCCGGGCTCGTCAGAGTACTATCTGGGTTCAGTGATTTCATACGCACCCTCCGTCAAGAGGGAAATCCTCGGTGTCCCCGCCTCCACAATCGAGGAAAAAGGCGTTGTCAGCGCCGAGGTGGCCGCAGCCATGGCGGAAGGAGCCAGAAGAATCACCGGAAGCGACTACTCCGTGTCCACCACGGGACTCGCAGGACCCGGAGGAGACGGCGTAAATCCGGAGGGAACGGTATGGGTAGCGGTGAGCACTCCAAGGGTTACGAAGACCCGGAAGTACAATTTCAGGAACGACCGCATAAGAAATATCGAACGATTTTCAGCATCAGCACTGTTCTTCCTACTGAACGAGATAAAAGAAGACTTATCACTCAATGAATCAGCGAATGAAACAAAATAGTTAAATGCTTTAACATTTTTGTTACATGGCATTTTGTAAACAATGTCGCTTGGGTATCACACTGATATTCAAGCGATTTTGTTATTATGCCCAAATCGGGTCAGATAGATACAAAAAGAGACCCGTCAAGGGTCTCAAATAAGAAGAATCGAATACTTTTCAGAAGACTGAGAAAAGCGGACTATTTGCCGTATTTGGAGTAGAATTCCTCCACTTCCCTCTGGAATTCCTCTATGTAGTCCCGGGTGAAATCGTCCGCCTGGAGCTCACGCAGGATCTCTCCTGACTCGTACTTCCGGCGGAGATCAGCCACATATTCACGGCAGCGTTCCTTTATCCCGTCGAAATCCGAGATCAGCCATTTGCCGTCTTCGCGGACCATCTGCATGGTATGGAGCCTGGGCTCCCCTTCCGGTTCACCTCCTTCTTCCCACAGGTCCCGTACACTCACCTTCGCTGTGGCTCCGCCTTCGTTCTCTTCTACGGAAACTACCTCATAATAAGGTATGGAGCCTCCGTTGCCTGTCACCAGCGTATACAGCCACTCGTTATCTCTTTCCACGCCGTAAGAGCCGTCAGGAGCGTCGAACGCTTCACTGAGGGCGTCCAGAAAGTCTGACGTCATGTGTGAGCCGGATCCTGAAACGATCCCGTGGTCAGGGATGTACCGGCAAAGCTCACCTGCCACGCCTGAAAGGTCCTCGGCCGTGCTTTTGCCGTTCCCGTTCCTGTTCCCGCAGGAGCACAGAAGTGCGAGCAATGCAATGGCCAGAACTGAATAAAGAACTTTTCTATTCATAGGTATCTTATTGAAATGCATCCACTTATCAAAAAAAGCACCGGCCTATAGCCGATGCCTGAAGTCATCAGAATATCCTCAAGGGGCGTTTCCTTGTCACTTCACCCGTATACCTTGAAAGGGATGAAGAGGAGATGTCCACAAGCTTTATGATTGGATCTTCCTGGAAATACACCTTGGCACCTCCTTTGAGGTCCACTGACAGGTTCTCGGCAGCGTTGACGAGGACCATGGCGGAATTCACGCTCAGTTCGGCGTCATTGACGAACATGTTGACCGCGTCCACCTCGGAAGAGTTCTGCGCATTTACGACAATATCCTTAGCCTGGCCGTCGAGAAGCACCTTGGAGGAATTCTGGGCATTCACGGTGATGTCCATGGAGTTTCCTTTCGAAGAAATCGATGAAGAGCCGGAAGACGAGAGGTTCAGCTTGTCCGAATCCTGCTTCATGCTGAGTATCGACTTGTCGGATGTCACAACCTCTATCTCATTGGCGTTGAGATCCATAGAGACGTTCGCGCTCTTCGAAAGGCTGATCTTGGCCTTGTCCGCATTGAACACCAGGCTGGTGATCTTGGCGTCACCGGTAGCGCTGACGCTAAGGTTGTCGGATTCGAAAGCGACAGTGCCTGCTTCAAGGACCACATCGTCGGACAGCTCCAGTGCGGAGAATTCCGGAGCGGTCACGACAGCCTTCAGCATAGCCGTCCTGCCGTTCTTTCCCCTGTACACCTTTTTCAGTGCCGAAGGCATCCCCTTCTGGTTGAACTCTATGGTAAGCACCTTGTTCTTGACATATACCTCGACGTAATCAGCGAGGGCCGTGTCGAACGTCCAGCTGACGTTGTAACCGTACCCCTGTCTGACGGACACCTCGAAACCTCCGGACACCTTGATGGTGGAGAAGCTGTTGAAGTCCTGATACTTGGTATCAGTCTGAGCCGATGAAGGCAGCGCCGCTGCGATTGCCAGCGAAAGCGCCAGGATGGTTGATACTGCTCTGTTCATCTTTAATGTTATTATATGTAAGGTGTTTGCAAATAACGTGCTATCCGATCTTCTCTATCAGTTCACCCCATTCGTCCGTCATGGCGTCAAGGGCCCTCTTGTTCTCCAGGTACTCCCTCGTGAGCTCCATTATGTCGTCATCCTTGCCGGGATCAGCCAGCACCTTCTCGATCTCGCCCATCCTCTTCTCGGTCTTGGCTATCTCCTTCTCAAGGTAATCCACCCTGTTGCGGAGTTTGCGTCCCTCCTTTGAGATAGCCTTGCGTGCTGCAAAGTCCTCCTTTGATGAAGAGACCGGCTTGGGCTGTTCAGCAGGCTTCGGAGCGGCCTTCTCTGGCTGAGGAGCCTCGGCGGGAGCGGGAGAGAAACGCCTCTCAAGTTCCTGGAGGTTCTCGATCCTCCTCTTTTCCAGGAACTCCTCGACGCTTCCAAGATGTTCCTTGACCTTTCCGTCACGGAACTCGTACATCTTGTCCACCAGTCCGTCAAGGAAGTCACGGTCATGGGATACCAC
>DBWN01000200.1:10984-11109 GCA_002308935.1 Bacteroidales bacterium UBA1237
AGGTTGTGGGGCTGGAGCATGAGTTTCGCCATTCCGAGCCTTGCCCTTTCACCACCGCTGAGGACCGACACTCTCTTGTCTATGTCCTCCCCACGGAAAAGGAACTGCGCAAGAAGGTCACGGAG
>DBWN01000234.1:0-1794 GCA_002308935.1 Bacteroidales bacterium UBA1237
TCGGTCGTTCAGGACCCATCCAATCCCGAAGGAAGATACATGTACAACGGGCATGATCTGAACAGATCACTTTTCGGCCTATGGGATAATTACGATGACACCGAAGAAGGTTTCTTCCCCGGAAAAGAGCCTTGGAGAACCGGTTCATACACCCCCATCTCTCTTACAAAAATGCATAACGGAAGAGAAATCCGCTCAGCTGATGACTGGTGGAGACTGCGCCGCCCCGAAATCGTGAAGGACGCAGAAGAAAGCCTGTTCGGCTCTTTCCCTCCAGCAGACAAGCTGCCTAAAGTTGATTTCAAGACCATGGAGCTCCAGATGAAACGCTCCGGTCGGGAATTCACCCAAATCAACATCTTCGGGCAGGTTGACTGCTCCTCTTATCCAGGTATCAAGAACTCTCCTGCAATAACAGCCACTTTGAGACTTCCCAAGAGCGACAAACCAGTACCTGTCATGATATTGATTTCATGGGACATGGGGCTTGACATGTATTGGGAGACAATGGCTTCACAAGGTTGGGGTCTGTGCTTCTTCAACCCTGCAAACCTTCAGCCCGACAACGGTGCGTTTCTCACGGATTATCTGATCGGCCTTGTCAACAAGGGCAATTGGAGATCGCCATCAGACTGGGGAGCGATCGGTGCATGGTCATGGGGAATCAGCCGGCTGATAGATTTCCTGCTCACTGATTCAAGAATAAACCCGGATGGAATAGGAATCGGAGGTCATTCACGCTACGGGAAGACAGCTCTCTATGCTATGGCTTGTGACCAAAGAATCAAGATTGGTTTCCCCAGTGATGCAGGAAGCCTAGGAACCAAGATGAACCGCCGCCATTGGGGACAGGATCTCGAGAACTCAGCGATTCCTTCTGAATACCACTGGATGGCAGGCAACTTCCTCAAATGGTGCGGTCCACTTGTTCCCGGACAGTATCTTCCCAGAAAGGTTGAACTATGCCCCGTGGATTCACATTCGATTCTGTCTCTTTGCGCACCGCGTCCAGTCTTCCTCAACTGCGGAACAACCAGCCAATGGTCTGATCCCTACGGTATTTATCTGACCGCTGCAGCTGCATCCCCCGTTTATGACCTTCTTGGAAAGAAAGGTCTTGTGATGAATGATCCCAAGCCGGTAGTGGACAAGGCCTACATCGATGGAGACATCGGTTTCAGATACCATGAAGGAGGGCATGTGGACACTCCTGACTGGCCTGCTTTCTTTGAATTCGCGCATAAGTACATTGATTTCTAGAAATCCTCTCCCCTCCCCCCCAAGGATGCACAAGAGAGAGATTGGCTCGTTTCTTGCAAATCTGTTTGTCAACCAAGAATACCCAAGCATCATGCGCAAATACATTATCATTCTCATGTTAGCCGTCATGGCAACAAGTTGTTCCGTGATGAGGACACCCCAGAGGCTTAACAGTTTCGTGAACAGGGTGGAACGCAATGCCGACAGGTACACAAGCGCCGATTGGCAAAGGATAAACCAGAAGTACGAGGCTCTCGTACAGGAATATACCCAGAATTACAGGAGATTCACCAGAGAAGAAAAACGCCTGGCTATGCAGGCGATAGGACGTTATCATGGCCTTCTCGTGGAGCACGGAATCAAGCAATCAGTCAGCTTTGTGGGCAACATCGCCGCTTATGCAGGCGCCTTGGTTGATATCCTGAAGAAAGATTTCGGAGCAGCGGAGGATTTCCTGAAAGATGTCCTGGGAATGGGTTCAAGGGATGTGGACAACGCCTTGTCCAGACTGAAAAGATACACTGACAGGTAGCG
>DBWN01000234.1:1938-2924 GCA_002308935.1 Bacteroidales bacterium UBA1237
GAAAGTTCTGCTTTCTGATCCTCAGTAGGTTCCTTGGCGTTGATCGCATCCACGTGAGCGGCACATGAAGCAAGTACGGTGTCGATAAGATCAACTATATCGAGCATATCCTTCTCCACAAACCCTCTTGAAGTGACTGCGGGAGTTCCGATGCGCAGACCCGATGTCTGGAAAGGAGACCTGTTGTCAAAGGGAACCATATTCTTGTTGACAGTGATATCGGCCTTTACAAGTTGTTTCTCTGCAACTCTTCCGCTGAGATTGTCGAACTTGCCTCTCAGGTCAATCAGCATGAGGTGGTTGTCAGTTCCTCCGGAAATCACCTTATATCCACGTGAAATGAACTCATCGCACATCGCCTTTGCATTCTCAATGACCTGCTTCTGGTATGAAACGTACTCAGGTTGCATCGCCTCATAGAAAGCCACAGCCTTAGCCGCTATGACATGCTCCAGCGGACCTCCCTGAACTCCGGGGAAGACGCTTGAATTCAGCACAGCGCTCATCTTCTTGACTTCTCCCTTGGGTGTTGTCCTGCCCTGTGGATCATCGAAATCCTTGCCCATGAGAATGACTCCACCACGAGGACCGCGGAGAGTCTTGTGGGTGGTGGAAGTAACGATATGAGCATATTTGACGGGATTCTTCAGCAGACCTGCAGCGATAAGACCTGCGGTATGGGCCATGTCAATCCAAAGGATGGCACCGACCTCATCAGCTATCTTGCGCATTCTCTCATAATCCCATTCTCTGGAATATGCCGAAGCGCCACCGATGATAAGCTTAGGTTTACAAGCCTTGGCTTTCTTCTCCATCTCATCATAGTCGACCATACCCGTTTCAGGATTGAGGCCGTAAGCCACAGCATTGTAAAGAATGCCTGAGGCATTGACCGGAGAACCGTGGGTAAGGTGTCCGCCTTGAGAAAGATCAAGTCCCATGAATGTGTCACCAGGATTCAGGACGGCCATGATGACAGCCATATT
>DBWN01000234.1:2956-17043 GCA_002308935.1 Bacteroidales bacterium UBA1237
TTGCAGAGACGGTCGATAGCGATCTGCTCAATCTGGTCGACGACTTCACATCCGCCGTAATAACGTTTGCCCGGATATCCCTCTGCATATTTGTTCGTGCAGATGGAGCCCATAGCTTCCAATACCTGATTCGAGACGTAATTTTCTGAGGCGATGAGTTCAAGACCGGCTGACTGGCGGTCGCGCTCCTTCTTGATGAGATCAAAGATTTGGAGATCCTGTTTCATAAAAATGTCTTGTGAGGGCGAAATCACCCTGAATGTTTTCAGATAGTCTTCTGTAGACTGAAAAACTATTCCCAGCTACATCAACGCAAAGATAAACTAAATTCATAAATTTGCGGTACTGATTTTTGATTTTTATCTCTCATATCCGATGAAAGACCGGAAATTGCTCAATATAGAACTGGGAAGGGTTTCTCCCGAAGAATACCGGACACTTCCGGAATCCGGAATAACTGTCGTTCTTGACAATATCCGGAGCGCCCACAACGTGGGCTCCGCATTCAGAAGCTCAGATTCTTTCAAAGTGGACAAGGTGGTTTTATGCGGGATATGCGCCACTCCCCCGTCAGCACTTATCCACAAATCCGCACTTGGAGCAGAAGACAGTGTTCCATGGGTACATTATGACAATACCATGGACGCAGTCAATGATCTGAAAAAGGAAGGGTATACTGTCGTAAGTGTAGAGCAGACAGTGAACTCTCGCAAACTCAATGAATTCACCCCGGAAACTTCCGGTAAATACGCACTTGTCTTCGGGAACGAGGTTGAAGGTGTCGCACAAGAGGTTGTTGACGCTTCCGACTTTTCCCTCGAAATTCCTCAATGGGGCACAAAGCATTCACTCAACGTCTCCGTATCAATCGGAATAATCCTGTGGCACTTGAAGTCAAAGCTTGGCAGCCCCGTCCCGGATCGTCAATCATAAAGAACAATGCCGACTGAAACATATCCAGCCGGCATCATTCATATTTCGTCGAATCTGACCTGAAGGGTCACCATTTCCCGTAGTGGACCTTTTCGGGTTTCCACTTGTCTTTGGGCTGATCGTCACCCGCAGGATGGCCGAGAGCGACAACACTGTAAGGGACGACTTCAGCCGGAAGCCCCAAAGAAGACTTTACAGGGTCCATCCTGTCATGATAAGGATAGCAGGCTGTCCAGACTGCACCAAGGCCCATGGCCTCAACAGCGAGGAGTATATTCTCCGTAACAGCACCGGCGTCGTCCCTCCAAGTGCCGTTCACCATTTTGACAGGAGTCCCTTGGGGATCGTTCCTGGGAGCACGTACGACCGTGGTATCGGAGCATACGACTATGATTGCCGCCGACTGGGCAAATACCCTCTGATTGAAATTGTTCTCGCTGAAAATCTCCAGATAGCGGTCCTTGTCCTGAAGAACGACGAAACTCCAAGGCTGGATATTGCTTCCGGAAGGAGCGGCCATTCCAGCCCTGAGAAGGGTCTCTATCTGCTGAGGAGTCACAGGCTCATCAGTAAAGCTTCTCACGCTCTTTCTGGAGAAAATGTTGTCAAGCACAATCTGTTCGGTTGACACCTCCGGTGCATTGACACAAGATGAAGCCGCAACCATCAAAGCGGCAGCAAGTGCTGCCAACAACGATTTCCTTGACATATCTACCATTTGTTATAGTGAACGTTCTCCGGTTTCCACTTGTCTTTTGGCTGATCATTCCCGGCAGGATATCCGACAGGTACAATAGCATAAGGCATCACGTTTTCAGGAATGCCGAGCTTGGAGACAAGGTTGTCAATTTTGGCCTGGATAGGATAGCAGCCGATCCATACGGCACCGAGTCCCATAGCCTCGGCGGCAAGAAGGAGATTCTCAGTTGAGGCTCCGCAGTCTTCGTACCAGAATTGATTAGGGACTTCCTGAGGTTCCGCATTCTCCTGGCCACGTGGTCTCTGCGTCACGGTAGTCTGGCCACAGACAATGAAAACGGCACCAGCCTGCTTGTACATATCTCCTCTTTCATTCGCGAAAACATCAGCGATGACAGCGGGGTCTGTGAGGACCACGAATCTCCAAGGCTGGGCATTCATCCCTGTAGGAGCGGCCATTGCCGCTTTGAGAAGAGTCTCGATCTGTTCCTGGGAAAGTTTCTCCCCCGTATAAGAACGTACGCTCTTTCTATTCATGATAGTGGTGATGGCATCGCCCTTTGTCTGGGCGTCCGCCTTCTGACCACCACATCCTGTCAGCAGTATCATCGCCGAAGCAAGAAGCATGTAAAATATTTGTCTCATATCTACTTGTATAAAGGGTCTTCTAGTTGTTGACCGGGTGGATAATGAAGTCGAACTCCATCTCCTTCGCATGTATCAGATAAGGCTCCATGGGCCTTGCTCCCCAAGAGTTGTCGCCTCCGACACCCATCTGCACCAGGTCAAAGTTAACATATGTCTTTCCGGCAGGGCGGTTCCCGACAAAGGCGGCAGGGAGCATCTCCAAAGAGTGCTGGGCCCTTCCGGACTGCGTATTGGTCGGATTAGGACGGGGGCGCGGATCGTCAATCGATACGTCAAGCATCTTCCTGCTGAAAGGAATCGCCGAAGCGGAGAACCTGACAGGTGAGGTGATTTCAAGTCCCTTACCGTTGACATCGGTTATCCTGAAGTACCTCATTCCGGTCTTGGTTCCGGATTCCTGTGTACGTACATAACCGTAGTGGTACTGCTCGTCCACGGTCTGGTTATACTTACCGACAAGGGCAGCAGTGTTTCTGTCAGAATAGTTCTCGAAGGGACCTTTGCCGAAGAATTCAAGGTCGGAATATGTTCCGCCCATAGCGAACTCCATTCCGAAGCGAAGAAGGTCAGGGCATTCCGAAAGGCCGCCCTTGTCCACAAGCTTCTCTTTCCCTTCAACGGTTCCGTCCGGATAAATCCTGTATGTCATCTCGACTCCTGCCTTGCCCTCAAGAGGCTGATACACGGTCTTTACGACGATCACATTCCCATCATTGATAGTCTCGGTAGAGGACACCTTGAACTCAGGATACATCCACATTTTGCTCCTTACTTCATTCCTTGCTCCAAGGTCATTCTCTATAGGAGCCCTTCCGAAGGCTGGCATCAAGGGTTCATCAATGAGAGACTTCCCGTCAATCTTGTATGAAGACAGGGCGCCGTCAACGAAACCGATTTCCCATGAGGATACCCTCTGACCCTGGGTGCCTTCTGCATAAACGAACGAACCGCTGATCTTTCCATCCTTCAAGATTGGTGCAGAAGAATTCTTGGGCGTCGCGGAACCCGGAGTAAACCAAGGGCCTTCACCTTCTGATATCGCTATCTGATCGTATGCGACAATGCTTCCGGCAGGAAGAAGACCGTCTTTACGCTTCAGGACATAATTGATGTTGAGATAAATGTCCTCGGCGCAGCAATTCGCTTTCATAGCGGCTTCCTTTATCTGGTCAAGAGTGATTCCCAAAGAAACTGTCGACGTCTTTCCGGGGTCTACGGAAAGGTTCTCAACCGAACCGCAAAGGACTTTCTCGCCCTCAGCTTCGACACTCCACTCCATGCGGTAGCGGTCAAGGCCGATAAAGAAATTCTCATTGTAAACATCAACCTTGATATCTCCCTCGAGGGAAGAAGGGGTAGTAAGTATAGAGCGGTACTGGTACCTGACTTCATATGAATGGGGATGATATGTCCTGTCAGCTGCTATGACGCCATTGCAGTTGAATGAACCGTCTGAAGCGTCATGATCGTTGAAGTCTCCTCCGAAAGCGAAGAAATGGTCAACTCCCTCAACCTTGGAGGGCCAAATGATCGCCTGGTCTACGAAGTCCCAGATATAACCTCCCTGATATGCGGGATATTTCCTCACAGCATCCCAGTACTCTTTGAAGTTGCCGATGGAGTTTCCCATCGCATGGGCGTACTCGCACTGGATCAGAGGGCGGTCAGGATCGGAGGTTGCATACCTGATACATCCTTGGACTCCGAGATACATCGGGCAGTATATGTCAGTGTTGCGGTCTCTTCCCGCACGTTCATACTGAACGGGACGGGACGGGTCATAAGCCTTGATCCAGTCATAGAGCTTGTAGAAGTTCTCACCGTTTCCGGCTTCATTGCCCATACTCCAGACCACTATACAAGGATGGTTGAAGTCCCTCTTGACCATCCTCTGTCCTCTCTGCATGTGCGCTTCGGTGAAGTCTGTCCTCTTGGCGAGAGTCGCATCTCCGTAACCCATTCCGTGAGATTCGATATTGGCCTCATCGGTGACATAGATTCCGTACTCGTCGCACAGGTCATACCATACAGGGTCGTTGGGATAATGGCTGGTCCTCACCGCATTGACATTGAGTTCTTTCATTATGCGGATGTCCCTTATCATATCCTCAACCGAAAGGACATATCCCTTGTAAGGATCCAGTTCATGACGGTCGACACCTTTGATGAGGACCTGCTTTCCATTGACAAGGAACTGGGCACCTTTGACTTCCACCGTCCTGAATCCCATCCTGACGGTAGCGCTTTCGCAAACTCCTTTCCCGTCCCTGGCAGTCACTTTCAGGCTGTAGAGGTTAGGATCCTCGGCGCTCCACAGTTTCGGAGAAGAAATGCTTCCCTCATAGCGGAGAGCCACGTTACCGTTTTCAGACTCTTCGAATTTGCGTGCGACCGGAGTCGAGAATGTCGAAACGGTCTTTCCGTCAGAGTCAATCAGAGAATAATCCACGGTCGTGACTCCCGGGGTAACTTCCGTATAGACGGAGAAGTTCCCGTCCATATCGCCCTTCACATGAATGTCCTCAATTCTCTTTTTTTCTCTGGTGTAAACATATATTCCACGGGCTATACCTGTGAATCGCCAGAAGTCCTGGTCCTCCAGATAAGTGCCGTCACACCAACGGAAGACCTCCATCGCAATAACGTTTTCGCCTTCCTTTACAGCTTTGGTTATGTCGAAACGGGCCTCGAGCTTGCTGTCCTGGCTGTATCCGACTTCCTTCCCGTTCACCCAAACCCTTACATTCGAGGTGGCGGATCCGATACAGATGCAGATCTGCTTGCCGATCCACGATTTGTCAACAGTGAAGGTGCGGCGGTACTGCCCGACGTAGTTGTCCTCGGTCGGTGGAATGGGAGGGTTGGTCTGGTAATTGCCCCTCCAAGGATATCCTATGTTGACATACAAGGGGTCACCATAGCCGTTCAGTTCAAACATTCCCGGCACCGGAATCTCGCCCCATGAGCTGTCATCATATCCCACTGCCTCAAAGCCTTTGAGTCTGGATGTTACCGAAGGATTGAAGTAGAATTTCCACATTCCCGAAAGGGAAAGCGTGTTCTGCTGGTCTGTGGTAAAGAATGTGCTCATGGGTAGACGGTTTCTCTCCACCACACCGGGGTTCTGCCAGTCTTCCGTCTGAGCGAAAAGCGCCATTCCTGCAAATAGGAAAACGGTCGCCGTCAATAAAGATTTGGTTACAACTTTCATATTGTGTTTGGTTTGTTTCCGTCATTTCCGGGTTGATCCACCAGAACGGGGTACCGACAACAAAGTGACCTTTCCGTCCATTGTGGTGGCCAATATCATCATGTCATTCCTTTCGGTCCATACCTGAAGAGGGTTGACAAGCCCGATGGAGAGCTTGTGTGCCCAAAGGACCTCTCCGTTCTGAGAGGATTGAGCGACAATGTTGCCCTTGCAAGTGGGAATCAAGAGTACCCCATCCTTCTCAACCAAAGCTGTAGGAGCTATCTCATAACCGGTATTGTTCTCTTTCTCCCAGAGTTTGTCAGGAGAATCCGGGGATATGGCATATGTCTTATGGAACATTGTCTTGGAAAATATCTTCCGCCCGTCTTCGGACATTCCCAAAGCATCCCGGCCGCCTTCCACCAAAAACAGTTGCCTCCCGGTCTTGGAGTCGATCGCATAAATCCTCCTGTCAGGGACTGCCACAAAAATCTTCCCCTGCGTCTTGACGGGTACGCATGATGCAGGAGAGTAGTTCCGAACAGGCCTGTCCACGGTCCATACCCATTGCAGGGAGCCCGTCGCAGGGTCGAGTGAATAGAGTTTCCTTCCCCAAGTCCCGAAAACAACCTGTTCGGGGTCAACCAAAGGGGTTGATGCCTGATGGCCTTCGACTCCACTGAACTCCCAAATGAGGGAACCGTCTTTCAGGGAAAGACAGCGGAATGCGGAGTCGGACCCTCCGATGAAGACTTTCCCGTCACGGATTACAGGGGACGAAACAATGGACTTGTTAGCGGAAAAGGTCCACTGTATTTCCCCGTCAGATATATTGAGGGCATATACATTCCCGTCAGAGCATCCGAAAACAAGGGTCTTCCCGTCCACAGCGGGAGTGGAGAAAATCTTGCCGGGGAACTTCTTTGACCATATCCTTTTACCGTCTTTAAGCGATACTGCCCGGACATATCCCGATGATGTGGTATAAAAAGCGGCACCTCCGCTGATGGCGGACCCGGCGACTATATTGAATTCGTCCTGGAAAGACCACAATTCCTTTACGAAAGGATACTCATCATTGACCTCATACCTCATCCAAGGATAGTCAGCGGTGAGCCCGTGAGCATCATAGGACACAGTGTCAATGACAGGTGAAAGATGAGCGGTGTACCAAGGTTCCATCAGCACAGAGGAATTGGGGTAGACCCTTCTTTCAGATACGGCCACACTGTCCTCGAAAAGTTCAACTATATTGTAACCGGCACTCGCTCCATGAGACATTCCTGTGCGGCCGAGCACTGCGGGTATACCCCCATAATTGAGAGCGGAATTCACATGCCAATGGCCTCCTATCTCAAAACGGACGTCAAGGTCCTTCAGTGTCCTTGTCACATCGGCATAATTGAGTACCGATGAATCCATAGGATAATGATTGAGGAAGATGCTCTTCCTTCCTTTCGGAAGACTCTCGAGCCAGACCATGCTCTCATGAGGTACAAGGGCAGGAGACATCCTCATATCCGGGCCGCTGTTGCACCCTATGAACCGCCATCCCCCTTCTTCGAAGCAGAACTGCTCATAACCGAAAACCTTAAGGAAAGTATTGCATCCGCTCTCGGACCAATTGGCGTCATGATTGCCGGCCAGGACATAATGCCGTATCTTCAGGGAATCGATAATGGACTTTGCAAGGGCGATTTCCTCATCCGACCCGAAATCGGTAATGTCTCCGCCGAACACCACGAAATCCAATCCCTCCTGGGAATTGAGGTCCCTGATGCAGAGCCGCAAGTCCTCAACCGAAGGAGCGTCGACAGCGATGTGTACATCAGTAATGAAGGCGAAACGGACAGGTCTGTCGCCATATCCTGGGTCCATTGGGACGGCGTGCGAAGAAGCGGACAATGATGCAAGGAGAAGCAATACCGCCAAAATGCTGGCCATGTGATAACCTTTTACGATAATCCGTCTCATAGATGTCAAAAAAAGAAAGAAAAAGGGAAATCATTACTTCTTGCCATCAACAAGCAAATATACAAATAAATGCGGGAGAAAAATGGGGTTGATTCAAAAGTGAGTTGTCCTCTTCTTATTTTGATGAGGGAGGGGTATGGAGTGCCTAGGGAACTTCGG
The DNA here is from genome assembly GCA_002308935.1 of Bacteroidales bacterium UBA1237. Taxonomy (GTDB): domain Bacteria; phylum Bacteroidota; class Bacteroidia; order Bacteroidales; family UBA932; genus Cryptobacteroides. Next base: position 10,563 of record DBWN01000234.1, read on the forward strand.
AATAGCACTCCTAACCTCCGACTCATACATAGACATGAAACATAAAATAGAGTGACCTAGGTCAGCTTGACTTTTGGTCACCCAGTGATTGTCATTCATCCCAAGAGGTTAAGTCAGAACCTCCCAGTAGCCGTCGCGTTTGCCATTTTTGCGGATAAGGATGCCTTTCTTCTGAAGGCCGATGGTGATCCTTTTTACCGTGGAGATGGACTTACCGATGATTTTCTTAAGGTTCTCCTGCGTGATGTGGGGATTCTCCCCAACTGCTTTGATGACCGCCAATTCTTCAAAAGAACAATCCAAAGTATCAAATTGAGACTTTGAAACATCCGGGGTGACACTTTGAACTGGTACGTGCATCTCCCGGTTGGAGAGAATGCTTTTTTCACCAAAAATCAAGTTCCGGAAGAAACGCACCAGATACTGATCCGTGGCCGTAATTCCCTTTGTAAGGTTATTATAGTTTGCACGCACTAGAGCGTTGCGGAAGTACCAGGAGTGTTTTTCGAAAAGATCGTTATTAATTTCGAAGCCAAAGCTGCGGATGTACTTGATGGCAAAAACGGCGGCTGTCCGGGTGTTGCCCTCGCCGAAAGCATGAATCTGCCAGATACCTGAAATGAAACCGGCAATATGTTTCACGGCGTCCGCCAGACTTACTTCATCAAATGAAAAGGCTCGCTCCTGGGCAAAGTCATAGTCCAGTGTCTGGCGAATCATGTAAGAGTCTGAATAGAGTACAGAAGCTCCGTCTAGCACCCATTCTTTCTTGCTGATATTGTAATCGCGGAGTTGTCCAGCAAACGGGTAGATGCCGGAGAAAAGCCGCTGATGGATACTGATGAAGTAGTCCGGAGAGAATGTAAATGTATTCTCTGACAGAATGGAAGTAATCGCCGCCGAGACTTTGTCAGCTTCCTCGGTCCTTTCATCCGCCTGCTCGCGACCGGCCTTGGACTCGTAATAACTGTCAAGCAGGCTCCGGACTTCCTCAATGGAAATATCCCCTTCGATGTGTCTTTGAGCAGTTTCCTTCAGGTGCTCCGAGGTTTTGAGTCCGTCCACGTCCTGCAGGCCGATAGCGGTCTGCCAAATATGGGCCTTCTCAACCTGCCCCGGTTCCCCTTGTTCGATGTATTTGTCGAAATCGCTCATTAACACGTTCAGTCGATTGCTCTCAACATACAAATATACTGAAAAATGAGCAGAAACACAAGGTCCGTTCTGTTTGAAATCAGCGGCCTAAAAACCATTTCCAGGCTGGGACAGTGTGAGTCATGGTTCGTCTCCTCCTCACTAGTAAAGAGGGCGATCTCAAGTCTATTGGACTTTTTGGTCACCCTCAAAAGCATTTATTCGCAAGATGGATAAAGTGAGTCCTCTCCTTTTATATTATCTCCATGTCAGAAGATTTCATCCAACCTTCACGACCATCGGAAAGACGGATATTCCTCCATTCTCCCACCTCGTCGATGAGAGTAATTTTTGTCCCCTCATGAAGTACGAAAAGATCCTTGGCACTCTCAGATGAAGGAGAACTCTTGACAGAAGATACCGGCACCATCACAATGGCGGAATCAGCTTTCTCGTAATCCCGCTTCTGCCAGATGGACATGGAGAGAGAAAGCACGAAAAGGAGCAGCAGGACGATTCCCGTGAAGAATCCCAGTCTTCTCTTACCTGCCGTACTTCCCAGAATGAAAAGAAGAGCCATCGCGAGAGTGAGGGCGAACAACACAAGGGAAAGGACCGCCCAGACGTTCGAGCTCATCACATAGCAAAGATTCCTCATCCAGGATTTGAGGAAGAACTCCGGAACATCATCAATCCTGTCCTGAATCTGAGAGGAAGCGAACTCCAGGTTGAATCGTGCCTCCTTATGTGAAGGATCAGTTTTCAGAGCCCTTTCATAATTGAGAATAGCCTTAGGATATTCTCCTGCCTTGAAGTATGCGTTGCCGGCGTTGTAGTAAACGTCAGCCGACTCTATTCCGGCAGCGGAGATGGCTTCAAAGGCATTGGCTGCAGTCTGCCACTGTCCGGCCTCATATGCGGACACGCCCCTGGTCCACAAAGAATCAGGATAGGAGTCAGCGCCCTGAGCCGCGAATGGCATCAAAAGAGCAAGTATAACGGGAAGAGCCGCTCCCGCTTTCTTTGCGGTCGGATGTCCTTTCATTGAAGAATCTATTCTGGAAATCACTTCAACTGCACTGTCGTAGTGAGCTTTCATGGCTTCATTGCCGGAGTCTGGTGCGTAGCGGGCATATTCGCATGCATCCAATAGCGAGATGAACTGATCGGCAGTCTCCTGAGGCACACCTCCATCAAGGAGAGACGAGGAGATGTTTTCTCTGGTGAGGGATTCTCCGGAGATGTTCAGTTTGTCGCTTATGAATCCCAGCAAAGCCCTGTGCAACTCCTCATAGAAGGCGGTATAAAGGTTCTTTGACAGGAAGTCGCCCGCTGTCTTGAGGCGTCCAAGAGCCATCTTGGTGGCTTTCCTGTTCCTGCTGGAGACGACATCCGCCTTCCTTGCCGCCATTCCCCTGAGAGCGGCCCACAAAGCGAAAAACGCTGCAAGAAGAAGAGCAGCCAGAATCCAGAAGAAAGGCTTGCCGACAAAGAAAGATGAGCCTCCGAATGATGGAGTCTTGGTCTTTATGTAACGGATGTCTTCACCAAGATTCCGGACACCTTTACGGTCTGCAGCCTGAAGAGTGGACCCGGTTGAGGGAGCATAAGCGTCTCCTTCTCCTTTGGCGACCTTGTATGTGATGGGTTCAGTCCTTAGGGTCACATACTGTCCTGAAGAAGTGTCATAATAAGAGTACTCGATAGGTTCAATCGTGAACTCGCCGTGACTTCTCGGAATGAAAGGATACTCGAAACTCTTGCTGCCGGAAGTGCCTCCTGTACCCCTGTCCATGTTTTCGGTGACCTTGGTGTCATACACTTCCATATCCGGAGGGAACGATACTTTCGGGGCCTCAAGAAGCGAAACATTGCCCTTTCCGTTCACGGTAACCAGCAACGATACTGCCTCATGGGTCTTCAAGGAGTCCTTTGACATCTTCGCCGAGATCGTGAACTTTCCGACTCCTCCTCCGAAAGATGAAGGTGCGCCTCCCGGAAGAGCTTTCACGTTGACGGTAGTAGTAGGAGTGGATATCCTTTTACGGATGGTACGGTAGTCATCTTCGAAGAAACTGTCAAAGATGCTCCTGCTTCCGGAAGAAGTCCTGACATTGACCAGAACCACCAGTTCTGCCGGATCTATCTGAAGAGAACCGGCCTGCTGGGGGATGATCACATAACGGCGCAGAACTGCAGTATTGTAAATCTTGTCGTCGAGAGTCTCACGGCGGAATTCAATATTGGTGGGAGCTTCGGTCTCCTGGCTCCAGAATCCGTTGAAAGAAGGGAACTTCGCATCCTCGAATCCGGCAATATTAACTCTCTGATACAGTTTGAGTGTTGCAGTTATCGGCTCGCCTATTACAGCTGAATTGCGGCTTAGGGTGAATCTCATGAAAAGATCGTCAGAGGAGATTTCTCCACTTGAAGAACGTGATGAGCCCTGGGTGGAACCACCCTGAGAAGATCCTCCCCTGGAAGATGAAGACGAGGAGCCGTTGGCCACTACTTCAATGGACACTGCCCTTGAAGTTATGGTCTCACCGTTGACCTTGGCGCTGGCGCTCGGAAGCTGGAAAGTACCCGCTGACTTGGGTGCCAAAATATAAGTGAAAGTATGCTGCGAAGTGCGGCTTCTCTTGCCGTTGAGAATCTGTATCGAAGTGGAAGTACCCCTTTGGGGACCCCATACCAGCTGGAAATCAGAGCCCGGTTCCCATTGGAAATCAGACGGAGAATCATCACCTTCAATGACGAAGGCCACATTGAACTGTTCATCGAGACCTACCACATTCGGAGCCTCGACCTTGATGCTCGTCTGCGCGCGAAGCACAGAGGGCATAATGACGGAAACGGCAAGGAGCGCCAATATGGAGGCGGCCTTGCGGATTCCAGCGTGTATGAACGATCCTTTGAACATCTTCTTTACCAATTCTTCTCTTTCTGCCTTGATTTGAGAACCTCGGCCTTCTCCTTGTTCACCTTATCCTGCGTTTCTTTCTCCTTTGCCTGAATGGCCTGGAGCATCTGCTGGGCCTGCTGAGGTGAAATCTTCACATCCTGAGGCTGTTGTCCCTGCTGGGACTGGTTGTCCTTCTGGTCTTGATTCTGATTTCCGTTATTCTGCTGATCCTGATTCTGTTGATCCTGCTGATTCTGTTTATTGTCGACACCTCCGTTCTGTTCTTGGTTCTGGTCCTGGTCCTGCTGTTGATCATTGTCTCCTCCGCCTCCGTTCTGCTGCTGTTCCTCCAGCTTCTTCTTTGCATAGATGTAATTTTCTTTCGCATCCATATCGGAAGGGTTACGGAGAAGGGATTCCTTGAGTGCGTCGACAGCACCCTGCCAGTCCTGCTTGGCGATAGCGACATCCCCTTTATTGTAGTAATACTGTGCGCCGTAAGGTGACACCTTCGCCGCCTCAGAGAGGCTTTCCAGGCGGGTCGCGGCTTCTTCGACATTCTCCTGCCGGAAGAGGTTGTTCGCAAGATTGTATCCCGCGGCGAATGACGTCGAGTCTTTTGCCAAGGCCTTGCGGTAGCTTATATCAGCCTGGACATGATCCCCTTTACGGAACCTGCGGTTACCTTGACGTACGTCATGCCTGTCCGCCTGAGCGTATCCACCCTGACAGACGATCAGCATCAGCAGAACCGACAACAACGTATGCAACAAATTTCTTCCCATCCTAAGATTCCTCCCTTGTGAAGAGATGACGGCGGGAGCGTCTCTCCCCTATCAGCATCTCGATTATGAACAGCACCAAAGCAGCACCGAGGAAGTACATGAACTGTTCATCAAATTCCTCGAACTGGATGGAATCGAATTCCTCATCCTCCATCCTGCGGATGTCATCAATGATGGGGTTGAGTCCGAATTCCTCATTTCCTGCATGGATATATGCGCCACCTCCTGCCTGGGCTATATCCTGAAGGGTCTTTTCGTCAAGTTTCGTCACGACAATGTTGCCGTCCTTGTCCTTGAGAAGATCTCCGTCCATGGGTATGGGCTGCCCTTGAACTGATCCCACACCGATCGTATAGACCTTGATGCCCATTTCGGCGGCTTGGGCGGCAGCCTCAACGGGATCGTCCTCATGGTTCTCTCCATCGGTGATGACGACGATAGCGCGGCTTTTCTCACTCTGAGCACTGAAACTCCTGATGGCAGTAAGGATAGCTTCTCCGATGGCGGTACCCTGCACAGGGACTGATTCCGTGGAGATGCTCCCGAGGAACATCTTCGCAGAAACGTAATCAGTGGTGATCGGAAGCTGGACAAAGGATGTTCCGGCGAACAATATGAGGCCGATCCTGTCATCCTGAAGCCGGTCGGAAAGGCGAGAAATCGCGAGCTTGGCCCTTTCCAGACGGTTAGGGCTGTAGTCCTGGGCGAGCATGGAGTTGGAGACGTCAAGAACCACTATGACCTCCGCTCCCCTGGCTTTGTGTTCAGAAAGCTTGGCTCCGATCTGAGGCCTGGATACTCCTACTACCAGACAGAAAAATGCGAGGCAGAAGAGCACCATCCTGACCCAACCCTTGGACCTTGAATAAGAAGGCATCAGGGCTTTGGTCAGCTCCTCGTCACCGAACTTGCGCACACGGGCGTTCCTTCTGTACCGCTTGAAGCCGTACAGGAGCAGGAGCACCGGAATCAGAAGCAACAGTGCAAGATATTGCGGTTGTGCGAAATACATCTCTCCTCCTTTCTTCTATGGCAATCTTCTGCGGAACAGCATAAGCAATATCTCCGCCAATATGCATAATAACGCCGCGACGGCATATTTGCCGAACAGTTCCTTGTACACCGGGAAGCTGTCAATGGTGGTACGGGTAGTCTCCATCCGGCTTATCTCCGAATAGATTTCCGCCAGCTTGGTGTTGTCAGTCGCCCTGAAATACCTGCCTCCGGTAACAGACGCTATACCTTTTAGCAGATCCTCGTCTATCTCGACTTGCACCTGCTGCATTTCCACTCCCCACGGAGTGATCACAGGATATGGTGCAGTACCGTTCGCACCGACACCGATCGTATATACCCTGACACCGTATGTGGCGGCGATGTCCGCTGCAGTGGCGGGAGTGATCTCTCCGCTGTTGTTCACACCGTCTGTGAGAAGGATCACGACACGGCTCTTCGCATCCGAATCCTTCATCCTTGCCACGGCGGTAGCAAGGCCGTTACCGATGGCGGTACCGTCATCGATAAGACCGGTCTCGATGTCCTGGATAAGATTGATCAGGGTGGAACGGTCCGTTGTCAAAGGGCACTGGGTATAACTTTCTCCGGCAAAGACCACTATTCCGATTCTGTCGGAAGGTCTCTGGGATATGAACTCTAT
>DBWN01000047.1 GCA_002308935.1 Bacteroidales bacterium UBA1237
TTGATCCTCCCTCTGAACCATTTGACATCGCTCTCTCTCCATGGAAGGTCTTCCAGGTTGTCCGAGAAGTAGAAATCGAGGGCGCTGCCGTTCTTGGTCACGTTCCTCAGGCTCAGCTTCACCGTCACCCTCGCCCTTTCCTTTACCAGAGTCGACAATGAATCCGTCATGGAACGGAACTCCCTGACGTTCTGTCCTGCGGCTTTCGGGGAAATCAGAACCGCAAGTGAGAGTAATGTTGCAATGACCGTATTTCTCATGGTGTATAGTGTTAGTGTATCAGTAATGCAGTGCGTTTTATTCTTTTTTCCTGGTTTCTTCCGGAGGGAAGAACTGTTTGAGAAGATCTATCATCAGGACTATGACCGATGAGATCGCCAACGCCAGAGCGTCCGCCTTGAAATCCCATGGATCACCTGTGCGGTAAATCGTCATGCTCTGCCCCAATTCAGTCCCTGCCGCTATGATGCATCCCAGAAGGAATGTCAGGACAGCGAAAAGAAGTGAGTGCCAAGGCTTTGTCGTCAGCCTGTCGAAGGCCGCGAAAAGCAGCAGCGGGAAAGGGAAGAACATAAGGAAGTGTACGACCTTGTCTATGGGGAACCCCAGGAAGTAAGGCTTGACGTGCGGCATGCTGTCGAAGTGCCCGAAGCAAAGGTACGCCAGGGCGGCAAGATACAGTACAAGGGCTATCCTGAAGAAAAGTCGTGTCTTTTGATAAGTCGTCATATGAGTTCAGTACGATGTGATGTTATAGATATAAGTTTACTCTTTTATGATCAGTTCTCCGAAATACTCAGGCCTGTGGAAATCCGGCTTCGGGGTCCCGATGGGACTCCAGGACAGATAGTGGGGATGGGAGGTCAGGTCTCCGCATTTGTAGAAGTTGGCCTTGAGAGTGTCCGGCAAGGATTCCGGATTTACTCCGATGAGGTCGAGGGGTATTATCATGGCCACATCCCATGTGAAAATGCTTCCCTCATGGTCAAAGGGCGAAGGCTGGATCTCCTCATTCATCCAGCTTATCCTGCGGATACGGGCCATCTGCTCGGGGGGTCTTCTCACTCTGTCTTTGCGGCCGTCACCGCTGGCGGCAAGGATCTTACCGAGGCAGTTGATCTCGAAGTTATAGTACTTGCTTCCGTCGGGATCCATTACGAAGAACTCGCAGCAGCTGTCCTGGAACTGTGACATGTTGTCCTCGGTGTTCATCGCTCTTAGGTCCAGTCCTCTCACATGGAAATGCACTGCGATCGCCCCGTCAGTGAGAGCGGCACTTCCGCCGCATAGGGGAGCGTAAGGATAAGAGTCAGGCCAATTGCAGGAGCCTACGATGAACCGTGCACCTTGCTCTTCCATTCTGAGAAGAACCTGCCTGTCGTCCATCTTGGCGAACCCTTTTATGTACGGTATCTTCAAAGTTTCCATGGGACGGATTATCAGAGACTTTGCATGTCATTGAGACGTTTGTAGTATCCTCCGAGGGCTAGGAGTTCCTCGTGCTTTCCTCTCTCGACTATCTTGCCTTCGTGAAGTACAATGATTTCGTCCGAGTTCTTGATGGTGGAGAGCCTGTGGGCTATGGCTATTGTAGTCCTTGTCGACATCAGGTGGTCGAGTGCGTCCTGAACCAGACGCTCGGATTCGGTGTCAAGGGATGCCGTAGCCTCATCGAGAATGAGGATGGGAGGGTTCTTCAGGATCGCTCTTGCGATCGACATCCTCTGCCTCTGTCCTCCGGAAAGCTTGACTCCACGGTCACCGATGTTGGTCATGTAGCCTTCCTCCTTCTCCATAATGAAGTCATGGGCGTTAGCTACTTTTGCGGCTTCGGTGACTTGTTCCATGGTGGCGTTCTCGACTCCGAAAGCTATGTTCCCGAAGATTGTGTCATTGAAGAGGATGGGTTCCTGGTTCACGTATCCCATGAGGGAACGGAGATCGGTGAGGGAGAAGTCCTTGATGTCCACTCCGTCAATTTTTATGGAACCGCTCGTGACGTCATAGAACCTTGGGATAAGGTCCACCATGGTGGATTTTCCTGCTCCAGAAGCTCCGACTATCGCTATGGTCTTGCCCTTTTCGATAGTGATGTTGATGTCGCTGAGAATCTCCTTCCCGTCTTCGTAGCTGAAGGATACGTGGTCGAGTTCTATCTTGTCCTTGAATTCCTTGATGGGAACTGTCTTGTCCTTCTCTTTGATAGGATTGGGGGCGTTGAGGATCTTGTCAACCCTTTCTACAGAGGCGAGTCCCTTCGGAATGCTGTAGCTGGCTTTCGAGAGATCCTTAAGAGGATTGATTATGCTGTAGAGGATGACAAGATAGTACATGAAGGTCGGAGCGTCGATAGGGGAGTTGTCTCCGAGAATGAGTGTGCCTCCGAACCAGAGGACTATCATGATGAGGACCGTTCCGAGGAACTCGCTCACAGGGTGTGCGAGAGCCTGCCTGGTGGAAACCCTTCCGGTCCTGAACCTCAGGCGGTCGGTGATTGCGTTGAACCTCCCGCCCATCTTCTTCTCGGCAATGAACGCCTTGATGACTCTGAGTCCTCCGAGAGTCTCTTCGACCTGGGACATCGTGTCACTCCAGATCTCCTGGGCTTCAAGGGACTGACGTTTGAGTTTCCTTCCGATAGCTCCCATTATCCAGCC
>DBWN01000069.1:0-41531 GCA_002308935.1 Bacteroidales bacterium UBA1237
GACACCGCCCACGGCAACCAGATCAGCAAGTCCTCCCTGCTGCTCGCTGAGGAGGAGACAGTAAGATCATTCCCCATGGAAGCCGAGTATTTCCCCGCTTACGAGATAATGATGGATGAGCTTAGGGATTACCGCTTCTATGACGCTGACATGGTGCATCCCTCGACTGTCGCCGTCGACTACATTTGGGAAAAGTTCTGTGAAACCTATTTCACTCCCGGACAGATCGAGGAAATGAAAAAAGCCGAGAAGATCTGGCGGAGAAGCCAGCATCGGCCCTTGCACTGATACATGCCTTATTAATCATTGGATATCGGGTGGCCGGACTCCGGTCATCCGGATTTTTTTAAGATGTTTTGTAACCATATGGCCTTCCCGACTGTATGAATGGTGTAATTACATCTCCCGCTCATATATGAGGATTGAAACGGAAATACTGATCGAGAAATACAGGGACGCTGTTTTCGCTCTCTCTTATTGCATCTGCAAGGATCACGAGGAGGCGGACGACATAGTCCAGGATGTTTTCGTGAAGTACCATTTCTGTGACAAGGAGTTCGAATCGGAGCGGCACATCCGTTCATGGCTCGGCAAAGTGGCAGTAAACCTTTCCCGGAACCGCAATATGTGTTTCTGGAGAAGCAGGAAGGAGTCTATCGAGGAATACAGCAAAAGCCTGGTATTCGAAAGCGAGGAGGACAGGGATCTTTTCACGGCGGTAATGTCCTTACCCCAAAAGTACAGGACAGTCCTTCACCTTTATTATTACGAAGGGTATTCCGTCAAGGAGATTTCAAAGATGCTCCTCATCTCTGAATCCAATGCCAAGATAAGACTGAGCCGTGGGCGTGAAAAGCTCAAATCAATTATCGGAAAATGAATTAATTATGGACAAGACATCTGAAAGAGAAAGGTACATGAGGGCGTTCTCCGCCATTCATCATGAAGGGGAAATCAATCTGGAACAGAAACATTCCGGACTCAGACCGGCAGTCGCAGCCGGCTTGGCGGTAGCTCTTGCCATCGGATGTACTACTGCGGTGGTGACCAATTACCGTACTATAAAGAGTTTCTTCACATTCGGGAACAACGCCACGATATCTCTGGTAGAAGAGGAAGACGGAACGAGAGGGACAATTGTGGAACTTCATACCGAGGATATCACTCCTCCTGCAGAATTCAAGGACGGCAGGCTATATTTCACTGCCTATGGAGAGAACCTTGACATAACGGACAAGGTATCGGTAGATGAAGGGTTCATCTACACACACGAGGTTGATGAATTTGTAAGTTGGGTCGTGGTCGGCTTGAATGAGAAAGACAATCCCGGCAACTTCGGTTTCGCGGAGTTCTACAGGACCCCTGAAGGAAAAGTGGTGGGGTATTCAGCAAGAACGAATCTTGGTGAAGACAACAAAGGGCTTCCGTGGTTGGAGAAAGCCAAGAAGAAACTGGGTGTGGCGGTAGCCGAATGATCCTCCCAGGCCTATAAAAGAAACTTGACGGCGGGCAGCCTTTTGGGGCTCCGCCGTCAGTTGTTTCTGTATCATCAAGAACAGTTATCTTACCGCGTTGGCTTCAATTCCGGACTGCAGGAACTTCACGAAACCGTCCACGTCAAGGTTGTATCCCCTTATGGGCACCAGCTGTTCACCTTCAGGAGAGAGAAGAGCGTAATTCGGCTGGGCGTTGACACCGAAGCGGGTCCTTACCAGATAGGAGTTCACCCTTCCGAAGTCCTTGAGGATCTTGCCGTTGTCCGTGGTGACCCATTCGCTCTCGTCCAGTTTCGACTTGTCGTCGGTATAAAGGGCGACTATCACATAGTCGTTGCGCAGGATCTCAAGCACCTTGGGGTCGGACCAGACCCTCTGCTCCATTTCCCGGCAGTTGACGCATCCGTGTCCGGTGATGTCGACGAAGATGGGCTTCCCTTCCTCCTTGGCGGCCTGGATGCCTTCCTCAAGGGTGAAGTATCCGGAAAGCCCCAACGGAAGTTCCAGTCCGAAGCGCTCCGCTGTGTTGCTCTTTATAGCGGAAGCCGTACTTCCTGATACGGCCAGCGGACCGTCAGCGTGGTTGTACACCACGAAATCCTGGGTCTGTATGGGAGGGAGATAGCCTGAGAGGGCCTTGAGAGGCGCTCCCCACATTCCGGGGATGAGGTAAACCACGAAAGTGAATACCGCGATCGAGAGAGTGAGTCTCAGGACTGACAGAGGTTTCTCTCCGGGGTCGTCGTTCTTGAAGCGGATCTTGCCGAGAAGGTACATTCCAAGAAGGAAGAATACCACGATCCAGATCGCCAGATAGATCTCCCTGTCAAGGAGTCCCCAGTGGTAGGTCTGGTCGGCGGTGCTGAGGAACTTGAATCCCAGCGCCACCTCGATGAATCCCAGCACAACCTTGACTGAGTTCAGCCAGCTTCCGCTCTTTAGTTTCTTCAGGATGGAAGGGAACATCGCGAAGATGGTGAAGGGGAGTGCGAATGCCACCGAGAAGGCGAGCATCGTTATCATCGGTGTCCAGAATTCGCCCTGGGTCGACTTGATCAGCACTGATCCCACTATAGGGCCGGTGCAGGAGAATGAAACGAGCACCAGGGTGAGCGCCATGAAGAAGATTCCGGCGAGACCGCCTTTGTCTGACTTCTGGTCACTCTTGTTCACGAGCGAAGAGGGGAGTGTGATTTCAAAAGCCCCGAAGAAGGATGCGGCGAACACCATGAAGACGATGAAGAATATGATGTTCGGCAGCCAATGTGTCGCAAGCCAGTTGAAGATGTCGGCGGTCACCGCGTCACCTCCAAGAATCCAAGTGAGGAGTATGATCACGGAGATCGGGACAGTGTAGAGGAGCACTATGAAAAGCCCGTACATGAAAGCCTTGAACCTTCCTGCCGCCGGAGAAGCCGAACCCTTCATGAAGAAGGAGATCGTCATGGGCACCATCGGGAATACGCAGGGGGTCAGAAGCATCGCGAAGCCCCACAGAATGGCCTCGATGATGAGTCCCCAAAGGGATTTGGAGCCGTCATCGCCTTGAGTCGGGTCCTCAATCACTGTAGAATGAGAATCTGCTGCAAGTGCTTTTCTTTCAGCGCGTGAAACTTTTTTGTTTTTAGCGCTAACATTTTTGTTAGCACCGTTTTTGACCTCCAGACTGAATTCATAGTCGTTCGGAGGAGTGCAATATGTGTCGGAACAGGATATCCACGACACCATGCCTTTTATGGAGGGGTTGCCTGACGACACCCTTATCTTCTGGCCTATCTTTATTTCTCCGAAGAACACCTTGTCTCCGTCCAGTTCAGTGCTCTCTGAGAGCTCGTAGGGATCCCCTTCCAGGACATATCCGGTGGGGGAATCGAACTCGACCGTAGTGGCGGAGTATTTGTTCTTCAGGTCGTAGGTATGCCAGCCGTTCTCTATCTTTCCTGTGAAGACCACTTCATAGAGATCACCTTCAACCTGTTTGACCTCGCTCTTCCAGTGTACAGTCTGATCAGGAGCCTGAGCCAGGCAGAATAGAGCTCCCGTCAAGAAGAGTGCTATACCCGATAAGAATCTTTTCATGATCGTTTTCGTTGGGGAATGCTTTGTCGGTTGTCCGTTCAAAAAACATACGGCCTCCCCGGAGAGGAAGGCCGTTGCAAGCGTAAGCGATTACTTCGCGTATGCGACTGACCTGGTCTCTCGGATTACGGTGATCTTCACCTGTCCGGGATAGGTCATTTCGTTCTGGATCTTCAGAGCGATGTCTGAAGAGAGGGTAGCGGCCTGCTGGTCGGAGACTTCCTCCGCTCCAACGATGACCCTGAGTTCCCTTCCCGCCTGGATGGCGTAGCTCTTGGTGACTCCGGGATAGGAGGCGGCGAGGTCTTCCATTCCTTTGAGCCTCTTGATGTAAGACTCGATGACTTCACGCCTTGCACCGGGCCTTGCTCCGGAGATCGCGTCACCCACCATGACGATAGGGGATATTATGGAAGTCATCTCCATCTCCTCGTGGTGAGCTCCGATCGCGTTGCAGATCTCGGGACGCTCCTTGTACTGCTCAGCGAGCTTCATACCGAGTATGGCGTGAGGAAGTTCAGGCTCGTCCTCAGATACTTTTCCGATATCGTGGAGGAGTCCTGCCCTCTTGGCGACTTTCGGGTTGAGACCGAGTTCAGAGGCCATTATGGCGCAGATGTTGGCGACTTCACGAGAGTGCTGGAGAAGGTTCTGTCCATAGGAAGAACGGTACTTCATCCTTCCGATGAGGCGTACAAGTTCGATGTTCATACCGTGGATTCCCAGGTCTATGCAGGTCCTCTTTCCGGTCTCAAGGATCTCGTCCTCAAGCTGTTTCTGGACCTTGGTCACGACTTCCTCGATCCTTGCGGGGTGGATTCTGCCGTCGGTGACAAGCTGATGGAGAGAGAGTCTGGCGACTTCCCTTCTTACGGGGTCGAAAGCGGAAAGAAGGATAGCGTCAGGAGTGTCGTCGACTACGATCTCAACTCCGGTAGCAGCCTCAAGGGCCCTGATGTTGCGGCCTTCACGTCCGATGATCCTGCCCTTGATCTCGTCATTGTCGATGGGGAAAGTGGTGACGGCGTTCTCGATGGCGGTCTCGGTGGCGGTCCTCTGGATGGTGTTGATGACTATCCTCTTGGCCTCCTTGGTGGCGTTGAGCCTGGCTTCGTCCATCGTGTCGTTGATGTATGCCTGGGCTTCTGTACGGGCCTCGGCCTTCATGTTCTCCACCAGAAGGGCCTTGGCTTCAGCCGCGGTCATGCCGGCGATGTTCTCGATCTGCTTGTTGACGTCGTCTTTGAGTTTCTCGTATTCTTCAGCCTTCTTGGCGAGGTTCTCCCTCTGCTGTGCGAGGCTGTTCTTGGCGTTCTCGGCGTCACGGAGTTTCTTCTGGAGCTCGTTGTTCTGTTGTCCGAGGGTGTTCTCCTTCTGCCTTATGCGGTTCTCAGCGTCCTTGATGGCGCTGTTCTTCTCGTTCACCCACTTTTCGTGGTCTGATTTGAGCTGGAGGTATTTCTCCTTGGCCTGAAGGATCTTCTCCTTCTTGATGTTCTCGCCCTCGAGTTCCGCCTTCTCGATAATCTCGTCCCTGCGGCCTTTGAGGACTATTCTACGAACTATGAGGAAAACGCCGATGGCAACTGCTGCCCCAATTACGACGCCGATCAGTAATGAAAGTAAGTCCATGTCCGTTACATGTGTTATGTAAATATATATTGTGTTTAATTGTCCTTGCTCCGGGGAAGGGGCACAAAAAAGTGGCGGCCTTCCTTCCGGGAAGCCGTCACCGTGTATGGAACACACCTGATGGTGTGATTTGAAAGGAAATAAGCCGCCTGGTCACAGGTCAGAAAAATCTCTGATATAAAGATTTGAGCTCCGTGCCGTTTCAGTAATCCGGTGTTCCGCTAAGCGGAATCCCCCTCGCGGGGTACTCCGGCCCGCCATCCGCGGCTCAAGTACACTCGGTTCCGTAGAACGTGTTGTTTTCAGCCCGGGTGCCGGCGGCTTTCTTTCCGTCAATTATTGTCAAGATATGAATCCGTCTCTTCCTGTAGAGCCTTCAAGTCCTTCTGGAGGGATTCCATCTTCCTTTGCAGGTTGATGCTGTCGATCGTCTCGTTGAGGGCTACGAAGGACATGATGTCGATCATGTTCTTTCCCGGATACTTGGCAAGGTATCCTGAAAGTCTCTTGTTTATCGCACCTGCTGCCATGCGGATCAGTTGCTCCTGATCCGCGTCAGCGGCATTGAAGGCGTAGTCCCTCTCTGCTATGCGAACTGTGATCTTCTGCGCCATGTCCTATTTTTCAAGCAAGGAGATGCAGTTGTCTATCTCCTTGATCAACTTATCAATCTTCTCCTTAGCATCCGCGCTTGCTGCGGATGAGGCGGTAAAGGCTTCAGTCAGTTTCAGATTATCAACTTGTCTTTCCAATTCGGTAATCCGCTTCCCATAGGCCTCATTGAGGGACTTCTCTTTCGAGAGCTCCTCCTCAAGGCGGATGCGTGCATCACGCTCATTCTCGTAACGGGCGATGAGCCTTTCAATGCTTTTCTTTATATCTTCGAGCATCTTCCTTCAGTCACTTGGCCTATTATTGTGCAAAAATAACAATAATATTTTTCAAATCAACATGTTTTTGCGTCCGGTCTGAATTCTTGCTATAGCACGGTTTTTGGAAAAGAGTAGTAGAACACGCAGTTGTGTTCCATTTGTGAAATCGAGATGAAGAAGACTGTTTTGACACTTTTTCTGGCTTTGTCCGCCCTTGTGGCCATGCCACGGACGGAATGCCTTGCCGCTGTACCTGCCCCTCAAGAGATCACGAAGGATTCCGGAGTGGCTTCTCTTCTGGTGAGGAACAGGGAACTGACAGGACTGAAGATGCGTTCTCTGGGCGGTGCCTGGATAAAACTTCTCGGTAAACTTGCCGGAGCCGGCAGTGAAGACCCCGATGTGATGAGGATCCTCTCCGGCATCGGCGGGATCAACCGTATCCTTGTAGTCGATATCTCCGAATGCAGCGTCTCCGACAAGGAAGAATTCCTCTCCGACCTCAATTCTCTTCTCTCCAGGTCTGAAAAGATGTTCGAAGGGAAAGATGGCCCGGAGTCCCTGGGAATATACGGGATTCCGGACAACGGGGAAGACAAGAAAGTGAGGGACATAGTCCTGATCCCGAAGAGCGGGACTACTTTCATCTTCGCTGTGGGAGGAGCCACATCTTCTCTGCTTTCTTCAATTATGTCCGCTGACACTATCTGATGAACTGTTCTTAAAGAATCAATTGAAATGAAAAGGTATATAATATTGCTTTTCACTCTACTTGCCGTCTCTTTCAATGGAATCATCTTGAATGCTTCCACCGGGAAGGACAATCCGGTTTCCATTTTGGTATCAGAGTATTCTGAAGCGGAGGGGATGAGGGTGTCAACCCTCGCCAAGAGCATTCAGCCTCTCCTTCAGGGACTGGCTTCATTCTTCTCCGAAATCACCGGAAAAGACCAGGAGGTACCCGAGATCGGTGATGCCGAAAGAATGATCGTAATGGATTACACCGCTTGCGATCCTTCCGTGATGACCGCTTTCGTCACTGACCTCACCACCATCCTCGAAAAGGCCGAACTGATTCTTGGAACAGGGAAGGCTTTCGGAAAAGCCGGAGTATGGTCTGTAAAGGACGGGGACGTCGAGGACGGGACCGTCGTCATCCATTACCCTGACATGTGCAGGGTGATAATCCTGCTCGGGGACAAATACCGTTCGTCTTCAGCCGAGGACGACCCTGACAGGCTTTTCTGATCCGCAAGATGGAATATGAGAAGGACCGGCATCCGTTCGGATACCGGCCCTTCTCAATTTTGGCGTATTGCAGACTCCTGATTACTGAACAGTGAGGATTACGGGTTCGCCGGTATCCTTGCTGTTGGGGCCTATCATGATCTCGTAGTCTCCGCTTTCGCATACCCACTTGAGGTCATGGTTGTAGTATGCCAGGTCATCGGAGCAGATCTCGAAGGTGACGGTCTTGCTTTCACCGGCCTTGATGTCGACTTTCTCGAAACCGCGCAGTTCCTTCACGGGACGTGTAGATGTGCTGTACACATCATGTATGTAGAGCTGTACTGCCTCTTTTCCGTCATATTTTCCGGTGTTCTTCACGGTGACGCTTGCAGTGACCTTGCCGTTAACGGGCATTGAAGAGGCTGAAAGGGTTACGGGGGAGTACTCGAAGGTCGTGTAGCTCAAACCGTATCCGAAAGGATAAAGGGGAGCGTTTATCACATCCATGTAGCAGCTGGTGAACTTCCTGTAGGGCTCGAAATCGGGATGAGGCCTTCCTGTATTCTTGTGATTATAATATAAAGGAAGCTGTCCAACCATCCTGGGGAAGGAAGTGGTGAGCTTTCCTGAAGGGTTGGCGTCTCCGAAGAGCACGTCAGCGATGGCGTGTCCGGACTCCGTTCCGAGTGACCAGGTGTTGAGAATGGCGTTCATGTTCTCGTCTTCCCATGTGAGGGTGAGAGGACGTCCTGTGGTGAGGACCATCACGATGGGCTTTCCGGTGGCCTTGAGGGCTTTGAGGAGTTCCACCTGTACGTCAGGAATGGAGATGTCAGCCCTTGAAGAGCCTTCACCGCTCATGCTGTTGGGTTCACCTACGCAGGCAACGACTACATCAGCTGCCCTGGCTGCGGCGACTGCTTCAGCGATGAGCTGAGCGTTGGTCTTTTCAGGTGCTGCGGGGCCTCTTCCTGCACCCTCATTCCTTGTGAAACCTACACCGAATCCGCCTCTGATGGGCTGAGCGGTAATCTTGCTGCCCTGTGCTGTCGTAAGCTTTCCGGAAGTTCCGAGGGCTTCTTTGACACCTTGGAGAATGGTTACGTTGTCAGATGCTTTGGCTGACATGGCCCATGCTCCGGACATGTCGGAAGCATTGTTGGCGAAGGGACCTACAAGAGCGATCCTTGCGTTCTTCGAAAGGGGAAGCACTCCGTCGTTCTTGAGGAGAACCTGGCTTTCACGGGCGAGTTCACGAGCGAATGCACGGTTTTCAGGAGTGAAGATGTTCGTCTTGACTTTTTCCTCGTCAATGTACTTGAACGGATCATCGAACAGACCGAGCTTGTATTTGGCTTCAAGGATACGGCGGCAGGCCTTTTCGATGTCAGCCTTTGTGACCCTTCCCTCATCGAGGGATTTCTTGAGGGTGCCGATGAATCCGTCTGAGTTCATGTCCATGTCAAGACCGGCTTGAAGAGCCCTTGCAGAGGCTTCCTGCAGGTCACCGATACCGTGGTTGACCAGTTCGGCTACTGCAGTGGCGTCCGATACCACGAATCCGTCGAATCCGAACTCGTCCCTCAGAAGGTCAGTGAGGAGGTACTTGTTTGCGGTGGCGGGGATTCCCTCGTATTCATTGAAAGAGGACATGTAGCTGGCGGCTCCTGCCTCAGCAGCGTCCTTATAAGGGCGCATCCAGTTGTTGAGGATCTCCTGGCGTCCGAGGTTGACCGTGTTGTAGTCCCTTCCGGCTTCAGCCGCTCCGTAGAGAGCGTAATGCTTCACGCAGGCGAGCACCTCGTTGTCAGAGAACACGTCGTCATGGCCCTGGTATCCCCAGACCATGGCTTTAGCCATTTCTCCGCCGAGATAAGGGTCTTCTCCGGCTCCTTCCACTATACGTCCCCATCTGGCGTCATGGCAGATGTCGACCATCGGGCTGAATACCCAGTTGATACCGGATGAAGAAGCTTCGGTAGCGGCGATGCGGGCTGATTTCTCGACCATTTCACGGTTCCATGTGTTGGATATGGCGAGCGGAACGGGGAAGATCGTCTGGTATCCGTGGATGACGTCCATGCCGAACATCAGAGGAATCCCGTGAGGGGACTGGAGGGCGTACTCCTGGAGTTTGCGCATTGTCGCAGGGTCTCCTCCGAAGCCGTAGAGAGCACCCATGTTACCGGTCTTGACGGCCTTCACGGTCTCATTGTCATCGGTAAGGGCGGCGCTGGAGCGGAAGCCCATTGAATGGAGATTGAGCTGCCCGATCTGTTCCTCGACGCTCATCTGGGAGAGGAGTGAGTCGATGAACTTGTCCATTTCGCTCTTCTTGCTGCAGGAAACAGTCAGTGCTGCAAGAAGAATGAACGCGAATACTGCGTTCAGAGTCTTGAAGGTGATTTTCATTGGTGTTATGGTTTGTTTGACGTATCGTTTTGGTCTGTGATGCAAAAATAGCATTTTTATCTTGCCTCCTCTTCGCATATAGTACAAAAGATGAACGGATTTGTACCAAAAATGACGTTTATGTGTTTTTTTATCAAGAAAATCCCCGTCTCGGGTGGAGACAGGGAATGAGAAGGTATGATTCCGTTGTGCGGTTTATCGGGTAGTGTATCCGCTCTTCAGGGAGACGGTGATCCTGCTTCCGTCGGAAGTGAAGTCGAATCCGCCGCTCTGGAGCCTGAACACCATGACGGGTATACCGTTCCTTACCGAAAGTCCCCTGTAGGTCACACCTGCGCAGGTCTTGACCTTCTTGGCCGCCTGTGCGGAGAATTTTCCGCTGACAGGGAGATACAAGGTGGCTGATGTGTTTGCAGGTACGGTGGCGCTGTAGGAGTTGAGGGCGCTCACGCCGTGGGCGTCTTCCTTTCCGGGTTCAGCGGTCCATGCGCTTTCGATAAGGCCGTTCGAAGACTTGTATGCGACCTTCGCGTGGTCGAGCGATCCTCCGGGAACGGGCTGGAGAACGAAGTCGGAGAATCCCACGCTGTCATATATGCCGTTGTCACCTCTCTGGATTCCGCCGACCTGGGTGATCATGAA
The DNA here is from genome assembly GCA_002308935.1 of Bacteroidales bacterium UBA1237. Lineage (GTDB taxonomy): Bacteria > Bacteroidota > Bacteroidia > Bacteroidales > UBA932 > Cryptobacteroides. Next base: position 10,364 of record DBWN01000069.1, read on the forward strand.
CGCTGCCGCCACTCCGAATCCGTAGTGGTTCCAGGAGTTCATGCTCTGGTTGATGGGTCCGTATTCGGTTTCGGTGTTCCACCTTTCCCATAGGGAAGTCGCACCGATCGTGACGGGATACAGCCAGGAGGAGAACTTCTCGTTCTCGAGCATCTTGTAAGCTGCGCCGAACTCACCGTTCTTGCCGAGTGCTCCGAGGATACAAGGAGTTCCGGTGAAGCCGGAAGTGACGCTCCACTCGTGCAGAGGCATGTCGATGTTGTTCACGGTCGCCGTGAGTTCAGTACCTTCGAACTGGCACCTTTCGAGATAGTTCTTCACGAAGTTGGGGTGCTTCGCATAGTCTATCATGTCGTAATAGATGGCGATAGCGTAGGATGACTGTGCGGTGGTCGGATTGCCGTTGTAATCCAGAGGAACGTCCTGGTCGCTGATCATGTTGTCATTGAACTCGTCCTTCAACTTCAGGAAGTAATCCCTGTAGTAATCAGCCTCATTCTTCTTGCCGAGGGCGTCGGCCATTGTGGCCATGTACATGAGGGTCCTTCCGAACTCGCAGATCTGGTCGTAACCCGAGTTGGAGCTCTTTGACATCTCGAGATGGTTGGAAAGGCCGCCTCCCTGGAAGAGGTAGTTGTACTTGGGATCCTGCTTTCCGGCATTGATGAACTGCTGGGTGTACATCACGAACGAATCCCAGCTTTCACGAAGAGCCGAAAGGTCTCCGTTGTTGGCGTAGATGTCCCAGATCATGGTAAGTCCACCCATAGGCCATGCGACGTTGGATGTCTTTCCGTCAGGATTCTGGGGAACACCTTCCTTGGAGTAGTATGCACCGCGGCCGGTCATTGAAGACTGGTAGTCACGGCTGGCTGAGTTCAGCTGCACGTCCCTTCCGAGCTGGGCGTAGTTGCTGTAGAACTGCGTCATGTCGGCCATGTAGACGGAAGTCTCGCTGTAGATCTGCTGGTCTCCGAGGAAGGGGAGTCTCTCGTTCCTCTGGGGGCAGTCGGTTCCCACTGAGACGTGGTTTCCGTAGTGTGAACGGGCCACGTTCAGGAAGAAGCGGTCCAGAAGGGGATTGGAAGACTCGAATGTGGTGGTGATGTCAGTGAGCGATGAAAGTACAAGACCGTTCACCTCAAGCGAAGCGAGGAGCGCCTGCTGCTGGGCCTTTGAGACGTTCCCGTTGATGCTCACGTCGATGAACCTCCATCCGTGGAATGTGAGTGTAGGGATGAATGTCTCTCCACCGGGGGTTCCTTTGGCGATATAGCGGTCTATGCTCCTTGCTCCGCGGTAGTTCTCGGTATAGATCATACCGTCCATCTGTGCCGCGTTGAAGGGATAGAGGAAATCCCTCTTGACCCTTGTCTCGCCATAGCGGAGAACGACCTCCGTACCTTCGGGGAGGGTGGTGCGGAACCTTATCTCAGGAACACCGACCATGTTCTCTCCCATGTCGAAGATGTAGGAGATGTGCTCGGGGTTGTCCCTGTACTTGAGACTGGGAGTGTGGATGTGCTTTCCGGGGAGTACCTGGACGACGTGGATGGGGTAGTCGATCCTGCCCTCGTAGTCGGGGTTCTCGAAGTTGGCGTCAGCAGCCGGCGTGAAAGCGGCTTTCTTCCATGCGGAGTCATCATAGGATGCTGTGGACCAGCCTTCGATGGCTTTTTCCTTCCTTGCGTCGTAGAATTCTCCGTGATAGAGACTGCTGTAAGTGATCGGACCTCCGAGGAATGACTTCCAGTCACGGTCGTTGGTGACGATCTCCTGAGTACGGCCGTCGTCGTAAGTGATGACGAGTTTCGCCATTACGCCCCACTTCTCACCGTACCAGTTGAAATATGACGGGTTGTAGACGTATTCGTCACCCCACCATCCGGGACCCATCACGGCTCCCATGGCATTCTTGCCGTTGGATACAATCCTGTCCGTGACATCGTAGGTGACATACCTCATTGTTCCGTAGAACTGGAGCATACCGGGAGAGAGGAAGTCGCGGGAATGGTCACGGCCTTCACCGTCCTTGGTGTAGACCCTGCCGGCCTCGACCCTCTTTCCGTTCATGAAGAACTCGTTCACACCTCTAGATGTGACATAGAGTTTCGCGTCAGCGACCTTTCCGGTTGTGGTGAAAGTGGTCCTTACCATAGGTTCGGAACCGAATGAAGGGTCAGCGTATGCGAGAGTGTTCTTCACGTTGATGGTACCACCGTTCACGGTGATGCCGGGAAGGTCCTTGAAGATGGCGTATGTAGCGCCGATGTTTTCTCCGAAGACCGTTGATGCGGGCTTGTTGATGTAGTTGACCTTCACCCCGCTGAATTGGGCGCTTCCCTCAGCGCAGAAACCGATCTGTCCGAGGTGAGGATACTTGCAGGAGTCTCCGCCCCTTCCGAGAGGATTGGTGAAAAGCTGGGGCTGGGAGTTTCCTCTTCCGAATCCCGCAGGTGCTCCGGCGGGAGCTCCGCCGCCGTATCCCATCTGGTTTGTCGCAGGAGCGTCAGGCTTTTGGAATGCAGTTCCGTCAAGGGTGCAGTTTATGAGGTTTCCTCCGGTGCAGCTCAGGAATACGCTGTGCTTGTCGTACATGTTGTCCTTGGTGATGTTGTCAAGGTCGTATGCCTTCAGCAAAGAAGTGTTGCCCGGGCGCTCGTTGTCGATAGGGCTGTAACCTTTACGGTAAATCTTCATTTGGGCAGGACCCTTGCCTTCAACCAGGGGAGTGATGTCATATACTACGCTGATGTAGGTCTCACCTTCGATCAGATAGTCGTTGTACATGGCGTTGGACATCCTCATCTCGCCTCCTGCGTAAATGAATCCCGCCTTTGTCGTACCGGGATCCAGTTTTATGTCGTAGGAGATGTTGTAGACGGTGAGCGAAGCGGCATCCAAAGTGATGTCGGGACTTCCGATGAACATGGCTTCACGTCCGAAGACGGCGTCCTTGACATTGTCGAAGTCCTTGTCATTGTATGTGCAAAGTTCGTAAGCGAGACCGGTTGAGAACCTGGCCTCAGGAGCGTTGTGGGGCTTACCCTTCTTGTCCCATACGGTCACTGTCCAGAAATAATCCGTGCCGTTCTTGAGGTTGGATGCTTTCGAGTAGTCAAGCTCCACGTTTGAGGATTTGGATGAAGGCACTTTGCCGGTGTCCCATACGGCATTGCCGGCCTTGTCTTTTATGACGATCCGGTAGGCGGACTGGCCTTCACCTACGATGTTGGATTCAATGTCCCATCCGAAAACAGGGACTTCATCCAGACCCAAAGGTGTCACCATGTTGTCTGTGAGGGGATTGGTGACATTGAAGTAGCCCTGGGCGAACGCACTTTGGGAAACCCCGCAGAGCACAAGCGAAAGAGCTATCAGCAAAAGTCTGTTTTTCATGTAATGTGTGTTTTGTGTGTTGTGTTGGTTTCCTGATCGGTTAGACTATAATACTGTCTAAGGGGAGGTGGTTTTTAAAGAATCCGGCGTCGCCGTTTTGAGACAACGCCGGAAACCCTAGTTCAACCACTAATTGTATTTGCTACCAGTCCGGATTCTGTTTGAGATTCGGGTTGGCGGTAAGCTCGGTTGTAGGATAAGGGAAGAGCCTGTATTTGGCGCTGTAACCGACCCAGTTGGTTACATCTTCCGAAGAGACGGACACTGTGTATGTCGCAGGATCGCCTGAAGTCTTGTAGGTGTACTTTCCGACATTCTTGAAGGCATCGACATCGATACCCCAACGGCGGCAATCCCAGAACCTTTCGCCCTCGAAGAAGAACTCAGCACGTCTTTCGTCCTGGACATCTTTGAGAGTGTAGCTTCCGACAGTAGGCATGCCGGCACGTGTACGCACCTGGTTGAAGGCGGCAAGTCCTGCCTGGCTGTCGACAGTAGCCTCTGCGTAGAGCAGGAGGACATCTGCATACCTCATGAAACCGAAGTTGGCTTTGCTGTAGAGGTCCTTGTCGTTTGTAGCAGTGTACATGTCTGAATGCCAGAAATAGAACTTCGTTCCCAGATAACCCTGGCAAGGTTCGAGGATAGGCTGTACGTATCCGCCCCAAAGCAGAAACATTCCTGCCTGAGCGGGAGTCAAACCTTTAGCAAGAAGAGGATTGACGTTGTCACCTTCGTAGTTGGGTGTGCCTTCGTACTCTTCACCAGCAAGTTCGATGAACTTGGCAGCGGCCTCTTCGAAGGTCCATAGGTTACCTTTCTGACGTTTTGTTCCGATCTCTCCACGGGCTACGAGGAAATCATAGAAATCCTTTGAAGGGAAGTCCTGCTCGTATCCCTGGTTGAATCCGGTAAGATGGACTCCACCGGGCATCGTGACGTATTCAGCACGCCATACGTAGTTCTGGTGGCTCATCCTTGCCTCGGTCGCACGCATGTCGTCATCTGAATCAGAAGCGTTGAACTCCCAGAGGTATTCATCGCACCAGTCAGCCTTCAAGGTGTACAAATCGAAGTACTCGTCGATGAGTTTGTATTTTCCGGAGTCAATGACCTGCTTGAGGTAGGTGGCTGCGTTGGACTTGTCACCGGCAGCGAGGTAAGCTTTACCCTTCCATGCCTTTGCGGTTTCAGCGGTGACCCTTGCTCCGATAGCCTTCTGGCCTCCGAGACCGCTCTTTGTGGGAAGTCCCTTTATTGCCTCATCGAGGCTTGTCTGGACATAGTTCCAGAGCTCTTCTTTGGTGCCGTTAGCGGGCTGAAGCTCATCACTTCCGAGGACGTGGTCCACCAGAGGGGGAGTGCCCCATCCCATGATCAGGTAGTAGTAAGCCCATGCCCTCATGAAATAGGCTTCAGCAATGACCCTCTTCTTGGTTGCGGTGTCGTCTTTGAGTTTCTCGATGATCATGTTCGCCTTGTAGTTGATCTGGTACAAGGTGGTGAAGCTCAATCCTGCTGTTGATACAGGACCGGAAAGGAACGTGTCGTTGTTGTATGTCTTCCATACATTGTTGTTTACGACATCATCAGTAAGCGTGCTGGCGTTGGTGATCCTCTGTCCCCATACTGAAGTATAAATTGAGGAAATGAGGGCTTCAGCTTCAGCATCGTTCGCATTCTCATAATAAGGATCCGTACCGAGCGCTCCGAGTTGCTCAACGCTGTCGAGCATCTTGGTGCAGGAGACGGCAGTCAATGCGAGAGCTGACACTAATATGTATATATACTTTTTCATATCCTTTATCATATTATGGGATTAGAAGGAGAAGTTGAGACCGAAGATGAAATTCCTTGTTGAAGGATAGGAGATACGGTCTGCGGCGAGGTTCTGACCGTAGGAAGCCTGCTGTGATTCAGGATCGTTTCCTTTGTACTTGGTGAGGGTGAGAAGGTTCTCAGCTGAACCGTATATCCTCAGGCCCTTGATATGGAGGGCGTCAAGCACCTTCTTGGGCATGGTGTAACCTAACTGGAGCTGTTTGAGCTTGAAGTAGGATGCATCAAACACGAAGAAGTCAGAGTTCGGGAATTCAGTTGACCTTACGACGGTCGGCTTAGGATATGTAGCGTTAGCTGCGTTGGATGAGGTCCATCTTCCCTCATACATGAACAGAGGAACGTTCATCATGGGGAGGTCATCACGGTAGACTCCAAGCCACCTGCTGACACCCTGTACTCCGCTTCCGAAGATTGTGAAGTCGACGTTCTTGTACTTGAGAGCGATGGTGATACCGTAGGTGAAGTCAGGAATACTGCTTCCCAGGTAGTCACGTCCGTCATCGGTTCCGAGTTCGTCACCGGTCATGTAGATCGCATTACCCTTATCATCGAAACCTTTGTGGCGGTATCCGCGGATGTACCATGAAGGATATCCTTCCTCAAGGCAGGCGATTCCGCTCATAGCCCTCTGGGGACCTCTAGGAGACTCGACGACCAGGTTCTTGACGGTTGCAAGGTTAGCTGAAATGCTGTAGTTGAAGTCTTTGCCTACATTCTGCTTCCAGGTAGCGTCGAATTCCCAACCGGAGTTCTGGACCTTACCCCTGTTCACATAAGTGGTGGATGCACCGGAAACGGCGGGAGCGGTGATCGACTGGAGCATGTTGGTGGTCTGCTTGTTATAGTAGTCGATTCCGAGGGTGAGTTTGTCGTTGAAGAAGCGGGCGTCGAGACCTACGTCAACCTGCCTTGACTCTTCCCATTTGAGGTTCTCGTTGGCAAGGATTGTTGAAGGGTTGGCGTTTGTGATGAGGCCGGTGTCGTTCATGTTGTACTGTCCGCTGAGCGACATTGCTGTAGTGTACTGGAAGTCGCTAAGGGAGTTGATGTTACCGTTGATACCCCAAGATGCCCTGAGTTTGAGGAAGGAGATGGCGTTGCGGCCGATGTTGTTCTTGAAGAATCCTTCATTTGAGATAGTCCATCCAGCGGAAACTGAAGGGAAGTATCCCCAGCGGCTCTTCTTGGAGAGCTTGGATGAGTCATATGCGTCAGCACGGAAACTTGCCTGTACATTGTACCTGTTGTCATAGGTGTAACCTGCACGGGCGAAGTATGACATGTTGTAACGGTTGTAGTCCGATCCTCCCATGACCCTGGTGGATGCAGTTGTAAGGTAGTACTGCAGATAGCGGAAGTTCTCGGCGGTATTGGTCAGACCGTTGGCCCTGGCGTTGATGCTCTCGGAACGTGTCTGTGAGAAATCCATACCGGCCATGACATTGACTTCATGCTTTCCTGCGAAGGTGTGGTTCCAGTTTGCGAAATTCTCCCACTGGTAGTAAATGTTGTTGGATGAAGTTCCCATTATGACCGGGCTGGTCATTGACTGGGACGGGTTGATCCAGTAGGTGGGGTGGTAGCCCTTTCCGTAGGTGTTGCCCATACGGTAACCGAGACGGGATGTGAATACGATCTCCTTGAAGAGGGTGGCGTTGGCGTAGATTGTTCCGTTTACATTGAACCTGTAAGTCTCGAAAGGCTGGTTCGTGAAGAAGAACGAAGTGACGACATTCCTCATAAGCAGAGGGTTCCACAGGTTGGAGTTGAACAGGAGTGACTGTCCGTACATCCTTCCCTGTTCATCACGCCATACGGGGAATCCCTGTGCTTCGGCCTGAAGAAGTCCGGTAGCTGCGGGGATCTCGCTGTCGCTGTTATAGAAGACAGGAGTAGTAGGGTCGTAGTAGTATGCACCACCGATTGCGGAACCGGTTGATGCGAAACCGATGTTGCTGGAAACGGTGTGGGTGTAACCTCTTTCAATGGAGTTGTTGGTTCCGACCTTGAGCCAAGGCTTTACCTGATAGCTCACATTGATCTGTCCGGAAACCCTCCTGTTGACATCGTAGTCACCGGTCACAAGACCGTTGTTGTCAGTATAGGTTGCGTCGACATAGTAGGAGAAACGGTTGTTACCGCCCTGGAATCCTACAGTATGGCGCTGCATGATACCGGTCTCGAACACGACGTCCTGCCAGTTGGTGTCAGCGTTCTGGAAGAGGTCGTCCGTGTAGTTGGGATTAGCCTCCTGCCAGTAGGTCTTGAACTGGGAAGCGTTCAGCATCTGGATGTTCTGCAAAGGTTTCTGGAAAGTGACCATGGCGTTGTAGAACACCCTGACGTTTCCTTCGCTTCCGCTCTTGGTGGTGATAAGGACGACACCGTTACCAGCCTGTGATCCGTAGATAGCTGCGGAGGCTGCGTCCTTGAGGACCTCGATGGACTCGACTGATTCAGGATCGAGATAGTCGATATTCCTGACTTTCAGACCGTCAACGATGAGAAGAGGGTCAGGACTTGAGTTGGTTGAGGAATAACCTCTGATACGGAATGCGGATGAAGCACCAGGAGCACCTGAAGTGGTGACGATCTGGACACCGGCGAGCTTTCCCTGAAGGGCGCTACCCACGTTCTCGTTCGAACGGTTCTCGATCGCTTCGGATTTGACCTGTGCGATAGCTCCGGTGACATTGCTCTTTTTCTGTACACCGTAACCCACGACGACCGTTTCCTCAAGGAATTCGTTGTCCTCGACAAGGGTTATGGTTGAAGGTACATTCGCGGCGGCGAAGGTCTGCGTGGCGTAGCCGATGCAGCTGATCTCCACTACGGAGTTGTTCGCGACGGTCAGGGTGAATTTACCGTCAAGGTCAGTTGACACTCCGTTGGTTGTACCTCTTTCGATTACCGTCGCTCCCACAATAGGGCCGGCGGCGTCCTCGACTGTTCCTCTGATCGTCCTCTGTGCGAAAGCCGAGAAGGCTGTCGCCATCATCAGGACGATTCCAAGGATCACGTGTTTTGTGTGATTGTGTTGGAACATGATTGTAACAATTGAGTGGTTATTGGTTGATTGTAAAAAATGGTGTAATGTCAAAACAAAATTGCTGCTGCTCCAATGCAAAGGGTTTGTATAAAACGTTACAAATTTACTTGGTCGCGTCGATGAAGGCTTTCAAAATTCTTCATAGTTTTTGTACTTTTCTTGTAAAAGAAGAGTATATTTGTTTTTGAACTCAGATGAATTTGAAGATTTCTTCAGATATGTGAAGAAAGAATCAATTCCGTTATTGCCAACCAAACCTATGTCACTGTTCACCTTCGGAAGAAAGATTCTGTCAGGAGTGCTTTTTTTTGCACTCTTGGTCTTGTGCGGCATTTCTTCCAGCGCTCAGGGTGATTTTTCTTCCTATTATATACATAATCCGTCGGTCTCTTATTCCGAGCCTCCGGGAATGGCTCTCGCTTTCGTGAGCGATTCTTTGGGCAGAACCTGGATCGGAAAAGGGGACGGCCTGTGCTGCAACTACGGAAAGTTCCATCTGGTTTATTCCGGACAAGGGGATGGCCAGAGGCTTCCGGATTCACATATCAGGGACCTTTGTATCGGTGAAGACGGTAAATTGTGGATAGGAGACAATTCGGGTCTGCGGTACATGGAGGACGGCTCTTTCATTACACCCTGCCAGGAAATCTCCTCAGTCGTCATGAGGGTGGTCCCGTATCCGGACGGAGGCGTCGTCTTCACTTCACTCGGCGGTGTGTTCAGGTACACTTCCCGGGGGGAACTGCTGAAATCCGGCCTTTTCGATCTGACATTCACTTCGTCTTTGGCGGTTTCACCTTCCGGAGAGATATGGAGCGCCACCCAGTACAGGGAGCTGAACCGTATCCATGTCCTGTCGCCTTCCCTTGAAGAAGTGAAGGATATTCCACTTCCTCTGAATGTTGATGTCCTGGACCTCTCGGTCACCCCTGAAGGGGACGTATGGGTCTCGACAGACGATGGAGTTATGGTTTTCTCGGGATCGACCTATGAAAGCATCGAAGTCCCGGATGCGGTAAGGTCCATTACCGAAGGGGAAAGGGTGCTTTTCGCTCGTCCATCCTTTGGAACCATGCTTTTGGGCATCAGAGGCAAGGGCATCCACGCTTATCTCGCTTCGACCGGAAAGACGTACCATGTGTTCCAGGAAGAGAACCTTGACGCCTGGACATATACCGTTTATATTTCTCCGCAGGGGAGGATATGGCTGAGTGATGAAAAGGGACCTTCGAAGAGCTACTGGGCAATAGAAGATTTCCCGAACCTGTTCCCTGCCATCCAACCTGATTATCACTCGTTCTCCAATGAAATGGCCGCCGATTCACGTGGTAATCTCTGGATAGCGAGAGGGGAGTGGCTTCTCGGGTATGATCCGCTCCGGGATACGGTGTTCCAGAAGATCCGCTCGAAGACCGGGTTCATCTCCGCCACTGTTGACGACAGTGACCGCCTTTGGACCATGGTGGGCAGGGGTGAGATCAGCATGTATGAAATAAAGGAAGGGAACGCGTCTTTCGTCGATCACCGGAAATTGAACAACGATTCCATCCGTTCACTGGATACGGATCCTGACGGGAACGTGTGGGTTTTCCTGGAATCCGGTATCAAGGTGCTTCCTTCCGGCATCCGGCAGGAAATCACGCTTCCCCCTCTTGCCGGCGGGCTCGCCACAGTCATCAGGGACTCCGGATCGGGTGAATTGTATGCCCTGAGCTTCACACGGGATGTGTACCGCTGCAGGGATTCACTCATGCTGCTGGGTTCCCTCCCGGAGAATCTCGGAAGTGTGACTTCCGTATGTACTCTTCAGGACGGGAAGGTTCTCATCGGGACCTCCCGTGACGGAGTGCATGTGAAGGAAGATGGGTGGGAATTCAGGAAGGATGAGAGATACCCTTCCGGGGAAATAAGGGGAATAGCTTCAGACCGGAACGGGATCATCTGGATAGCCACTAAGAACAATATCCACAAATTCGAACCCTCGAACGGACACTTCACCACTTTCTTCTCATCCGGATTCTCCGCTGCAAGGCCGTATTCACGCGGTAGCGGGGTGATGGGCTCCGACGGAAACCTTTATTTCTGTGGGGAAGGCGGCGTGACGAAAGTGGATGTGACAAGGGAACTTCAGCCTCTTTCAGAAGCGGTCACTCTGATTGATTACGTCTCGGTCAACGGTACCCCCATGACCCCCGTCCCTTCTTCCCTCAGGCTCTCCCGCAAAGAAAACAATATCCGTTTCCTGTTCAGTCCTGTCGGAGGAAGTTCCCTGGGGAACCTCTCGTATTCATACAGGCTGAAGGGACTTGACAAGGAGTGGATATACACCGTAGGTCCTGAAGTCTCATACACCTCTCTCCGCCCGGGGAAATACACTTTCATGGTACGTTCCGGGAACAACGGGGACTGGGGAAAGGAGTTGAGTTTTCCTGTAGTGATAAAGCCGCATCCTTTGTGGTCAAATCTCTCCAAGCTCATTTACCTCGTGCTCCTGTTGGTCGCGGCCATGTATCTTATGCACCTGTACACGCAGATGAAGGTCCAGAAGCAGAAGGCGGAGGACGCTGAGGAAAGGGAAAAGATGAAGCAGGACGAGATCGACTACCTTACCAATGTCGCCCATGAACTCAGGAATCCGCTTACGATGATCTACGGCCCTCTGAACCAGCTTTCTCAGGATTCAGATGTACCTGAAAAGGACAGGAACCTCATCAAGGCTTCCGCCAATGCTGCATCCAGACTCAGGGAGATAACTGACGAGATTCTGGATATATCAAGGCCTTCGGCTGATAAGGAAGCTCTCAAGGTCTCGGAATCAGATATATTCAGATATATCAGCGGGATATCCGAAGGCTTCAGATACGCTTTCAAGGATAAGAAGATAACATTCACTGCCAATATCCCTGAAGGGTTGCATGGGTGGGTGGATACCGACAAATTCTACAAGATACTTGCTAACCTCCTTTCCAATGCGGTGAAATATACTCCTGAAGGAGGCAATGTGGAACTGAATGTGGCCGCTCCCGCAGATGACGGCATCCTCAGGGTTTCGGTCTCTGATGACGGCCCCGGAATCCCTAACGATAAAAGGGATGCTATATTCGGCAGGTTCGAAAGATTGGAAAGTGATGTTCAAGGAAGCGGAATAGGATTGCATTATTCCCGTATGCTTGCCCGTCTGCATAAGGGCGACATCACACTTTCCGAATCCGCGGCAGAAGGCTCCTGCTTCACTTTCTCAGTTCCCGTATCAGAAGCCGCTTATTCTTCTGAGGAGAAAGTGCCCAATGTCTTCGAAACAGGTTTCTTCTCTGTTGAAAAGGACGATGTGCACAAGATGAACCCTTCGAAGAAGACCATATATCTCGTAGAGGACAATCCGGAGATCAGATCATACCTTGATTATCTTTTCCACGAAGCATACAATGTATACGCTGAACCTGATGCGGAAAGTGCCATGGAGAACATGAAAGTGGTTGTCCCGGATATCATCGTGAGCGATTACATCATGCCCGGGATGGATGGAATGGCGTTCTGCAAGGCTTTGAAGGACAATCCGGAATACCGTCTTATCCCGTTTGTGCTTCTGACCGGAAAGTCCGATTCCATGACTCATGCCCGGGGACTTGAAGGAGGAGCTGATTCATTCATACCCAAGCCCTTCGACCCCAGTGTGCTGAAAGCTACCGTTGAGAGTCTGCTTCGTGCAAGGGAACAGTTCCAGAGCAAGGTCCTTTCGATGGATACTGACGGCGCTCCCTCTGAAGATGATGAGGATATCCAGACCATCAGTGAAAGGGACCGTTCATTCCTCTCCAAACTCGCTTCCGAGGTGGGGGAGAACATTTCCAATGCCGGTTTCACCATCGACGAACTCTCCAAAAAGATGTTCATGAGCTACAGTTCCCTTTACGCCAGCACCAAGACTCTTACCGGTCTTACACCTCAGGCTTATCTGGTGCGTCGCAGAATGGAGGCGGCTAAGGACCTCGTTCTCGGGGGGAAGCATTCCATGACCGAGATATCAGAGATGGTAGGCTACGGTTCCCTGTCCCATTTCTCAAGGGAGTTCAAGAAATACTTCGGCGAGAATCCCAGCTCTTTCTCCGAATCCGGAATGAACCGGGACCACGCCAAGAGTGTCCAGTAGAGATGTCATTTCAGGCACAGAATTGTTCTTATTTGTCCATTTCAGGGAAAATGCCTATCTTTCGGCTTGTAATCGTCCGGATAACCGGACGAGATAGTACTACTAAAACACAAAACCTCTAGAAATGAGCTTAAAAGGCATGTTAGTGGCCAATACCCTTCTCGGGATGGCAGGTGGTATCCAGTATCTGAATCTCAAAAAGGCGACCAAGGATCCCGCTGCTTCCAGTGAGAAGACCCTAAGGGCCATACTCGAGTACGCTAAAGATACCGTTTTCGGAAAAGAACACGATTTCGCATACATTCTCGCCGCTGAATCCTCCAGCGAACTTTACAGAAGATACCAGGAAAAGGTCAAAACCTGTGACTATGAAGCTCTTCGCCCTTATGTGGAGCGTCACAAGCACGGAGAAACCGATATCCTTTTCCCCGGAAAGCCCGTCCTCTATGCGACAACTTCCGGAACGACTTCTGAGCCTAAATGGATTCCTATCACTGAGACATATCTTAAGAATATATACGGCAAGATGACCAAGTGCTGGCTGTTCAATTATATCAAGAACAGGCCAAGGGTCTTCAGCGGAAAGATTCTTTCCATTGTCGGTAAGGTGATCGAGGGATACGCTCCCGACGGCACAGTCTTCGGCTCAGTCTCCGGTGTTACCCAAAGGGACTGCCCCGGATTCGTGAAGGCGCTCTACTCCAATCCTCAGTGCGTGTATTCCATAGCTGACTACAACGCAAGGTACTATGTTCTCATGAGGATGGGTATCGAGCAGGACATCACCCTCATCGTCACCGCCAACCCTTCCACCATCGTGGAACTCCAGAACAATGTTAATGTCTTCTACGACGAATACGTGAAGGACATCGAGGCCGGAACACTCAGCGAAAAAGTGAAGATAGATCCTGAGATAAGGAAAGAGATAGAGGCTTGCCTCAAACCGAATCCCAAGCGTGCCGCTGAACTGCGTGCCTTGAAGGAGAAATACGGAAGGGTGCTTCCCAAGCACTACTGGCCGAACATGCAGATACTCAATACCTGGAAGTGCGGAAACACAGCCGTGTATCTGGACAAGTTCGAGGGCTCTTTCCCCGACACCATGCTGTATCAGGAGTTCGGTTACTTCTCATCAGAGTGCCGTTTCGGACTTGTTCTTGATGACACCAACAATACCGTCCTTTTCCCTCATTTCCATTACTATGAGTTCATAAAGGAAGAGGATCTGGAGAATCCCAACCCCGTTTACTATCAGCTTTCTGAACTGGAGCAGGGCAAACGTTATTGCCCCTTCGTCACCACTTTCGCAGGACTCTACCGCTATAACATGAACGACCTTCTTGAGGTCGGACCTTGCTTCGGGAACACTCCTACTGTCCATATGATCCAGAAGGTGAACGGCATCGTCACCATAACCGGTGAGAAACTCCATGAAAGGCAGTTCATCGCCGCAGTGAGGAAAGTGGAGAAGGAGATGGGACTTCCCGTACGCTTCTTCATCGGATTCGCTGACCTTGAGGCTTCCGCTTACAGGTGGTATTACGAATTCACGGACTGTGAGAACGTCACGCAGGAGCAGGCTGAGGAGTTCACCAGGAAGGTGGACGAGCAGCTGATGAAGGACAATATCGAGTACAAGGCCAAGAGGGTTTCCCTGCGTCTTAAGGATCCTATGACATACCGCCTTGTCAAAGAGTCGTTCGAGCAGTTCAAGGCCAGGTGCATCGCTGAAGGCGCAAGGGACGGACAGTTCAAACTGCAGCTCCTTCTCCAGGATGAAGACCGTCACGCCAAATTCAAGGATCTCGTAATCAAATAATCCGACCGGTCGCCATAAGGACAAAGGCTGTCATATTCGATCTTGACGGGACCCTTTATGACAAGAAAGGGCTCCCCAAGTGGCTGATCCTTTCCCAGATCCCGTCACTCGGGGTCGGGAAACTCTCCCGTGAACGCAAGGCCAGGAAGACACTGATGGGTCGTGAGTTTTCATCCCCTCAAGCCTTCAGGGCGGCGTTTTTCGGTGAGATAGCCGGTTCCGGAGATGACCCTTCCAAGGTCGAGAAATGGTACAATGAGGACTACATGCCTTCAATGGTGAGAATCCTCTCAAGATACTTCACCGCTTATCCATGGGTGGAAAGGACCATCTTCATGCTGAAGAGCAAAGGCGTCAAGGTCGCCCTGCTGTCTGATTACGGAATGGCCGAAGAGAAACTTTACGCTCTTGGCCTGTCTCCGGACCTTTTCGATGCCGGAGTGTACTCCGCATCTGACCTTGGAGGACTCAAACCCTGTCCCGTTCCTTTCCTCAAGATCGCTCATGCCATGGGGATCGATCCTTCGCTGATTACAGTTGTAGGTGACCGTGAAGACACTGACGGGGACGGAGCTGCGGCCGCAGGGATGAATTTCATCCTTGCCGGTGGAGACGTCCCTCCCGAAATACCTTTATAGTTATTATCATGATCGAAAGAAAGGAGAATTGCCCCTTGCATGACAGGAATACCTTCGGAATGAAGGTGAAGTGCCGTCTTCTGCTTGAACTGGATTCTCCACAGGACCTTCTTTCTTTGGATATGGAATCTCTTCCCAAGCCGGTTTTCGTGATGGGTGGAGGTTCCAATCTGCTTTTCTTGGGGGACTTCCCTGGAACAGTGATCCATCCCTCCTTCAAATCTCTTTCTATCCAAGAATCTCCTTCGGGGTATCCCGAGGGGACTGTGCTTGTCAAAGTCGGTGCCGGAATCGTGTTTGACGATTTCTGCGGATGGGCTGCTGACAAAGGCCTTTGGGGTGCGGAGAACCTTTCTCTCATCCCTGGAGAAGCAGGTGCTTCCGCTGTGCAGAACATCGGTGCATACGGGGTTGAGGCCAAGGACATCATAGAGACTGTCCACGTGTTCGACAAGAATACCCGTACTTTCTCTGACATACCATGCGGGGAGTGCGCCTACGGATACAGGACATCCAATTTCAAGACTGTCTGGAAGGGACGTTTCATAGTGACTGCTGTCACTTTCCGTCTTTCACGCGTTCCCGCTCCGAAACTTGACTACGGCGGGGTCCGTTCCGCTCTTGCCGAGAGATATCCTTCCGAAGAGGAACTCACTCCTTCGATGATCCGCGAAACTGTGATTTCAATCCGGAGGAAGAAACTTCCTGACCCCTCTGAGACAGGAAGCGCCGGCAGTTTCTTCTGCAATCCGGTCATATCACGGGAACATTTCCTGTCAATTCTCGAAAAGGAACGTGCCGAAAAAGGAGCTGATTACATGGTTCCCCATTACGATGTCGGGGATATGGTCAAAGTCCCTGCCGCCTGGATGATAGAGCAGTGCGGGTTCAAGGGCGTGAGACATGGTGGCGCGCAGGTCTATCCAAAGCAGCCGCTCGTGATAGTCAATTCGACGGGTGACGCTCTTCCCTCTGAAATCCTCGAACTTGAAAGAAGGGTGATATCGTCGGTCAATGAAAGGTACGGAATCGTACTGCATCCGGAAGTGGAACATGTGGGATCCGTCCCCTCTGAAACATAGAATTCATTATGGGAAAATTCATTATCGAAGGCGGACACCGCCTGCAGGGAGAAATTACTCCGCAAGGTGCAAAGAACGAGGCTCTCGAGGTCATAAGCGCAGTGCTTCTTACCTCTGATCCCGTCGTCATCTCGAACGTGCCTGAGATCCTGGACGTAAAGAACCTCATAGGACTTCTCCAGGGGATGGGAGTGAAGGTGGAGCGTCTGGAGAAGGGGGTGTACCGTTTCCAGGCTGACGAGGTGGACACTTCCTACATCGAGACGGAGGAGTTCGTCAAGAAATGCGCCGCCTTGAGAGGTTCCGTCATGGTCGTGGGACCGCTTCTGGCACGTTTCGGACACGCCTGGTTCGCCAAACCCGGAGGGGACAAGATCGGACGCCGCAGAGTGGATACTCACCTGGCAGGTATGGTCAATCTTGGAGCCGACATGGAATACGACGCTTCAAGAAGAGCCTTCCATCTGACCAGGAAAGAACGTCTTCAGGGAAAGTACATGCTTCTTGAGGAGGCTTCAGTGACCGGTACTGCCAACATAGTGATGGCGGCTGTCATGGCTGCAGGAACCACTACTATCTACAACGCCGCTTGCGAACCTTATCTCCAGCAGCTCTGCAAGATGCTGAACCGCATGGGCGCTTTCATTGACGGAGTGGGGTCGAACCTTCTGAGGATCCATGGAGTGGTCAAACTGTACGGTACGAACCATCGTATACTTCCGGATATGATCGAAGTGGGCTCATTCATCGGAATGGCCGCCATCAACCGCAGCGAACTGACGATAAAGGACGTTTCGTGGTACGACCTTGGAATAATCCCTGACGCTTTCCGCCGCCTTGGAGTCAATCTCCAGCAAAGGGGTGACGACATCTATGTCCCCGCTCAGGAAAGTTACGAGATAGATTCTTTCCTCGACGGTTCGATAATGACCCTTGCCGACGCACCTTGGCCGGGTCTGACGCCTGACCTTCTTTCTGTCATGCTTGTAGTGGCAACGCAGTGCAAGGGAAGTGTGCTCATACACCAGAAGATGTTCGAGTCAAGGCTTTTCTTCGTTGACAAGCTCATCGACATGGGAGCCCAAATCATCCTTTGCGACCCTCACAGGGCAGTTGTGATCGGGCATGACCACAGGATTACGCTCAAGGCGGCAAGGCTGGTTTCACCCGATATCCGTGCGGGTATAGCGATGCTGTTGGCGGCAATGAGCGCCAAGGGAACCTCTGTCATCGAGAACATCGAGCAGATTGACCGTGGATATGAGGACATCGAAGGAAGACTCAACGCCCTCGGTGCGCATATAAAGAGGGAACCGTAGGACTTATTGCGACTGATCCTGGGACCATGCGTTGAGGATTATCCCTCCCGCCTTTTCCATCCTTTCCCTGCAAAGGGAAATCATCCTGTCAGCATCTTTTTTCCGGTCCAGAGTGAGATCCGGAAGCACCGGCTCGCACACATGCACTGTGAGCAGCGGATCGTCCTTCTTTCCGAAAAGTGAGAAGAACCCTTTCCTTTCCCTGCAGGTTATGAAGCATGGCACAACCGGACAGTCCCACTTGTGGGCGAGGGTGAAAGAACCTTTCCGGAACGGGCGCAGAAGGGGATAGAAGTCCCATCTTACGGCCTCAGGGAAAATGAGCGCCCATCTACCCTTCTCATGGTAATAGTCCATAGCTTCGTCGAACTTGCGCATTCCGTCACGGGTTTCAGCCACAGGGATGCCTCCCACGTACCTGAGGAACCATACGTCGTTGCCGTTGAAATGACGGGAGTACATCGGGATGACGAACCTTCTGAAGGGTTGGAGAGCCATGTTGACGCATACGGCGTCCATCCTGTAGACGTGGTTGCTGATGGCGAGGGCGCCTTTACGGAGCTGTTTGCGGTAGGGACGGAGGTTCTTTTTGCCCTCGATCTTGAGACCGTATTTGAAAAGGTTGACCATTGTCGCCCCGAACCACAGGACAAAGAATCCCACAAACCAGTTGAGCTTGAATTTCAGGGACTTGTCGATATAAGGATATGAGGAGTCGAATGCGAATCCGCCCTCTATGTCATCGGGGTTGTCTACTTTTACCAGCCTTTCGAGGGGATTGTCGGAAGGGTACTGTGAAATGTCCTTCGGAATGAATATCCTGTCTTCGACAGAATATGGTCTGCCGCCGATCGTGCCTTGTTTCATTTGTAGCGCATATTGATTGATGCAAATATAGCACAAAGTCTACCTTTTGTCAATTATTGTCCCCAAATAAACAAAGGTCCGGAACAAAATCATGTCCCGGACCATGTAGGTCTTGAGTGAGGGCCTTCTATTCGCTTACAACCACTCTCATCTTGCCGAGGTTGGGGATGCAGGTGTAGGGCGTCTGAGCATCGCCATGGCGCTCTGAGAAGACCTTGACGGTCGGGAAATAAGTCCCAGCTTCGCTGAAGGAGACTTCCGTATCGAATTCCAGATGCTCTCCATCCTTGCTGAACACTCCGTTTGAAAGGTCAACATCCTTTGAGAAGATGCCGCTTCCGTCCATGCACCATTTGGCGCTCACGACCCTTCCTGTCCCTTCCGGTACGTCAACGCTCACGTGCATGCGTACAGTCTGTCCGGCCTTGATCTCTGCTTTTTCGCTTCCCTCTACGGTCACTTTGACAGTGGGCTGGATTCCTCCGCGTGTGCTTCCGTCTTCACTTAAAAGCACTTGAGCTTCTTCAATCCTGTAGTCAGTGGTGGGGGAGGGAGATACTCCTCTTTCGACCCAGTCGCTCAGGTCCAGAAGAGCCTGATAGAGGACAGTGGTGTAGTCCACTACTTCAGTGGGGTCATCTTCTCCTCCATGGGTGCTCCTGTCCGTGTACCAAAGGCGGAAGCTTTCATCAGCGGACTCTCCGAGGTATTCAGTCACCTTCGTACGGTACCAGTCCCCTTGCCAGGGGAATGCCTCCCTGTCCCATACGGAGCAGCAGAGGATCATCTTCCCGTGTATCTTTCCTGTGGGAAGAATGCCTGAAGCAGATGTCGTGATGATGGGACCTATCAGCATAGGGCGCTGGGGGTAAACAGGAATGCCGTTGAAACTTCTGAACTGGTCCCAGACATAGAAGTCCCTTGTCGGAACCTGATGACGGTAATATGTCTCGAATGCGAGCCAGTCACTGTTGTCTATCTGGACCCTGTCTCCCTCGTTTACAGATGCGAGAAGTTCAGGAGCGTTGACGGATGCCAGTATCACGTAAGCGCCCTTTGTCCCGCTTATCTGAAGCTGCTGACCTTCACCTTTTCCGGAAAGGAGCATCATTTCTCCTCCAAGTGTGTGCATCTCGACAGGGTGGTCGATCTCGAAGGCGACGGGTTTTTCTTTAAAGCCTGTCCCGAGACTTGCCCAAGCCCTGTCGGCGCTGCCCTTGTCGGCTTCGGAAATAGGAGCGACAAGACCTAGACGCTCAGCTTCTGACTGGCCGACAGCACGTTTCACGACAGCCTTTTCCTGGAGGTGGTCCCTTTGAAGAGAGGGGGGATTGTCATAACCAAGATACCCCGGCTTGTTCCAGAAATCTTCCCTGAAATAGGGAAGGTCCATTCCGATAAGACTCCTGTAGAGCACAGTGAACCCGTGTGCGTCCATATGCTTCCAGCCATACCATGACTTTATCGGGAATCCCATGCCGGTTGCCTCTTTGAGCACTTGACGCTCTTCTGTGTTGAGGGTGGTGTAGGGGTCTCCGCTTCCTCCCGGTCTCATGGCGTCAATGATGTCATCCATCTTGTCCCTCAGTATCCTGAGCGCGTACATGCGGACACCGAACACGTTGGGTATTGCCTGGGGTGAACCGAGGACGAAAGGGACGGATCCGTCCCACACTCCTTCAGTGGCTTCCATTCCGCCGGTCGTGCGGTAAGCTCCGCCGCTTCCTCCGAAGCAGTATCCATAAGGACGTGGACAGTCGTACAGAAGCTTTGCGATGTACCTGGAAAACTCAGCGCAGGCTGCGTTCGCCCGGTATGCTCCGATCGAGGAATCTTTGGAAGTGTCTCCAGGATTGAAGGCTCCTCCTTCATTCGTCTCTATGAAATACGCTCCATGTGCTATGCTGAATCCTATCGGGGATGCGGCATAGTAATTCTGGGCGGAAGTCTCGCTGTCCGGAAGGGGAGTGATGTACTGGAAGAATCTTCCTGTGAAATCCTCTTTTTTCAGCGGGAAGTAAAATGAAAAACGTGTACCGTCGTCAAATCCGCCATGGATGTAACGGCATTTCACGGGCACCTCGATGGTCTTGTCTATGTCAATGAACGGATTCTGGAAGTGTGAATCGGAAGACACGTAATCGAATTTCTGGCCTTTGAGATTTTTGACGCCTGCTGCACTGAGGCATGTCGCTGTAAGGATGAAGAATGCCGCGATTGTAATGAATAGTCTTTTGCTCATTTGGGGGTTATTGTGTTATCAGATCATTGTTTGGCTGCCCAAAGATACTCATTTTGCCTGAGATTGTCCTCTATTCTTGCCGCAGAAATATGATGTGATCGGGCGGGGCATCACTTTTGCTGAAAAATTCGTAAATTTGGAAGTTGTACAACAATCATCCGGACATGGAAATATCATCAAAGGACCTTTCGCGTCTCGCTTTAGGGAAAGCCAGAACCGTGAAGAGTTACTTCTGGACAGCGGCATGCATTTTTCTTGTCGGTGTCAATATAGCGGTGTTCCTTCTGATTCCGCACATCCTTTCCGCGGTCGCTATAATCTTGTCGAACGTCATAACGCTCATAATAGCCCTTCTTGCATACAAGCCGGTGAACAGCCTTCTTCAGGATGCTCTTCTTGAGAGGCAGAAGGAACTTATCGAGAAACTTGAGAAGGACAAGGAACTGGAACTCAAGGTTGAACGCCTTGAAAGGGAGAATAGGGACCTTTCCGACAAACTGGATACAAGGACCCAGACTGCTGCCATCCCTTCGAATATCGACTACACCTTCAAACTGGAGCAGCTTGAATACACCAAGAAGGGTTATGTCGTTAAAGAGGATGATCTTGCAACGCTTGACGACACCCTCTATCCTATACCCGAAAAGAAGTTCGAAGCATTCCTGTCAGAACTCCTTTCCAAGGATCCCGGACAGAAGAAGGTGCTCTACATCCATAAGCACTACTACAAGGCTTCAATCGGGATTGATTTCGGGGAGATAATGTACGCCACCGCTGAGGACAAGCTCCTTTTCTACGGGGTGGAATTCCGTAAACTCCATGACATAAGCAGCGAGCTTGACAAGGATCCTTCGGACATCGACCGCTGTGAGGTCCTACGTATCGTGGGTGACCGCACTGAGATCTCCCAGGACAAGGACTACGACGAGCTCAAGGAACTCTACCGTCAGGAGCAGGAGGCTGAGGTCAAGTCCAGCATGGAGGAGGACATGAACGCCATGTGCAGGCAGTACACGGTCGCCCTTCAGGACAGTATCCGTGACCGTTTCGGGGACAGGGTTGATTTCGTTGACACGATCGAAGGACACAGGGACGTCAACTGGTACGCCCTCAAGGTCAGCACTGATCCTATGGTGAGGGAAGTCGCCGGAGCTATGCTCATGCTCACTTCGGTCATGAACCGTACACGCCTCATCGGAGAAGGCGATTCTTTGGAAGAAGTCGACAACCAATAGTTAATACAGCATAAGTGATGTTGGAAACCGGAATAAAAGGACATAGGGAGGGCCTGGTGCAGGAGCATCAGACGGCCACCCATATCGACAGCGGGAACGTAAGAGTCTTCGCTACCGCGATGATGATAGCCATGATGGAGAAGACCTGCCTTGAAAGTGTAAGACCTTTCCTTGAAGAAGGTCAGGATACCGTAGGCACATACGTGGATGTTTCACACTGCTCCGCTACTCCCGTGGGCATGAAGGTGTGGGCGGACAGCACCCTGGTTGAGATAGACCGCCGGAGGCTGCGCTTCAAAGTGGCCGCGTATGACGAGAAAGGACTCATTGGTGAGGGATACCACGAAAGATTCATAATTGATGTCGAAAAATTCCTTTCCAAGACCGCTGCAAAGGCGGACTGATAAGAACTGATAACCGTAGAACAGATATGGACAATTACGGATTCATAAGGGTGGCTGCTTGCTCTCCTAGAGTAAAAGTAGCTGACATTGAATACAATACTAGTGAAATAATCTCCGCTATCGACAAGGCTGAGGAAAAGAAGGTCTCGCTTCTGGTTTTCCCGGAACTCTGTGTCACGGGATACACATGCGGTGACCTTTTCTCGCAGGATCTTCTGATAAGCGAAGCCGAAAAGGCGGTCGTGAAGATAAAGACCCATACGAGGGCAAAAGAGGTGACGGTAGTGGTCGGAGTACCGGTAAGGCACCTGGACCGCCTGTACAACTGCGCCGCAGTCATACGTAACGGAATGGTCAGAGGGCTGGTCCCCAAGTTGTATGTCCCCAACTACGGGGAGTTCTACGAGTCCAGATGGTTCTCCAGCGGAGCGGATTTCCTCTCTCCGGGGAACGTCTCCACCGGGAATTTCCATGATGACGGCAAGGACTATTACCGTGAGGGGACACCGTGCACAATGGTGTATGCGGGGTTCAGGACCACCATCTCCCCGAACCAGGTCTTCTCAATCGGCCATGCCTCTTTCGCCGTGGAGATCTGTGAGGACCTCTGGATGCCCGTGCCTCCTTCATCGTTCCATGCCCTTTGCGGAGCGAGGATAATAGTCAACACCTCCGCAAGCAACGAGGTTCTCATGAAGCACGAGTACAGAAAGGCTCTCGTCGCCAACCAGTCAGCCAGAACGATAAGCGGATATATTTATTGTTCAAGTTCTTATGGGGAGTCTACCCAGGATATGGTGTTCGCAGGTTCATCTATGATCTGCGAGAACGGTTCCTTCATGGCTGAAAGCGAGAGGTTCTCCACCTCCACTCAGATGATATTCGCGGACCTCGATATGGAGAAACTCTCCATCCTCCGCCAGAGGGAGACGACCTTTACGGCCATCATTCCTGACGGACGCAAATCCTCCGATATGAGAAGGCGTTACAGCATGGTGGACCTCGGCAAGGCCGCATCGACATCTTTCGAAGGTGAAATGTACCGTCATATAGAACCTCATCCCTTCGTTCCGGGAGGAGATCCTTCTGAAATCGCCAGAAGGGCGGAAGAGATCACCTCAATCCAGGTGATGGGCCTTATGACAAGGCTGGAGCACATCGGCTGCAAGACCGCCGTGATAGGAATCTCCGGAGGACTGGACAGCACCTTGGCTTTGCTTGTGACAGTACTTGCTTTCGACCGGCTCGGTCTTGACCGCAAAGGCATCATCGGAATCACCATGCCGGGATTCGGAACCACGGGAAGGACACACAGGAACGCCGTTGACCTCATGACTGCTCTCGGAGTGACCCAGAGGGAAATCTCAATCGTCCCTTGTGTGAGTCGTCATTTCGAGGACATTGGACAGGACCCTTCAGTGCATGATGTCACATACGAGAACGCGCAAGCCAGGGAAAGGACCCAGATCCTTATGGATGTGGCCAACAAGGAGAACGGCCTTGTTGTCGGAACGGGCGACCTTTCGGAACTCGCTCTCGGATGGGCTACCTACAACGGTGACCACATGTCCATGTACGGAGTCAACGCATCCATCCCCAAGACACTGGTCAAGTATCTAGTCAAGTGGGCGGCCGAGAACAACTTCGGCAGTGCTGTCGCCGGCGAACGCTCCGCCAGGGAGATACTTCTTGACGTGGTTGACACTCCTATCAGTCCCGAGCTCACTCCTGCCGACGACAAGGGACAGATCAAGCAGAAGACCGAAGACCTCGTGGGACCTTACGAGCTTCATGACTTCTTCCTTTACAACATGTTCCGTTTCGGATACTCTCCCTCGAAGATATTCTTCATGGCCAAGAAGGCTTTCATCGGAAAGAAGGAAGACGCGTCAGTATTCCTGGGCCCCGAAGGCAAGTTCAATGAGTATGACGGACAGACCATTCTCAAGTGGCTCAAGAAATTCTACTGGAGGTTCTTCAGCCAGCAGTTCAAGCGCTCATGCCTCCCTGACGGCCCAAAGGTGGGTTCCGTGTCCCTTTCACCCAGAGGAGATCTCAGAATGCCCTCCGACGCCAAAGTCGCACTCTGGATATCAGATTTGGAGAAACTGCAGTAGAGGCAGTTACATGACAGTATACATTACGCGGACAGGCCGGAGAATTCCGGCCTGTCTGTGTTAATGAATCGGACTGGATTGGTCACTTGTCCTGCTTAGTCGATGTTCTCTATCATCCTTACGAACAGGGTGCACATCTTGGATGCTGCCGCGTCCGCGGTCTTCACCACCTCGTCTCCGTTGTTGGCGTAGTCTTCAGAATAGTCGTCATGAGCCTCGTTCGTGATGACCGAAACTCCGAATACGGGAATTCCGCTGTGTCTGGCTGTTATGACTTCCGGGACTGTCGACATTCCGGTGGCGTCACCTCCCACGGTCCTGATGAACTTGTACTCGTGAGGTGTCTCGTAGGTGGGGCCTGTACCTCCGAAGTAAACTCCTTCCTTCACCTGGATGCCTTCTTTCAATGCCAGGTACTTGGCTTTCTTGATGAGGCCGAGGTCGTAAGGACGTGTCATGTCGGGGAAGCGGGGGCCGAATTCATCCATGTTGGGCCCGATGAGCGGATTGGGCATCATGTTGATGTGGTCCCTGATGATCATGAGGTCACCGACATGCAGGTCGAAATTGACTCCGCCCGCAGCGTTCGATACGAACAGGTACTTGATGCCGAGCAGGACCATCACTCTTGTGGGGAGTGTGACCAGGTCCATCGGGTATCCCTCATAGTAGTGGATCCTTCCCTGCATCGCGATCACGGTCTTCCCTCCGAGGGTGCCGATGATGAAGTTGCCCTTGTGTCCGATTGCAGTGGAGACGGGGAATCCCGGAATGTCCCTGTAAGGGATCACCACAGGGGATTCGATGAGATCGGTGAGCTTTCCAAGGCCGCTGCCGAGGATGATGCCCACCTTGGGCTGGAGCGAATGCTCGTCAAGTATCTTCTTGACGTAGTCCGCCGCTTTGTGAATTCTTTCAACTCTCGGGTCCATGATGTAGTATTTTTAAGTGTTATCGTTCTCAATTCATATGATGCCGGATTATGCTTCTGGCATGCTCCAGCACTTTCTTTTCGCTTCTTATCTTCCTGTCTTTCATGACGAACTTGCCTTGGGCGATGACCGACTCGACGCAGCCACTGCGGCCTGAGAAGATGAATTTCTCAAGAAACGGGGCGGGGGACAGGAAGAAGGGGGAGTCAGTGTCGATTATCAGGATGTCGGCCTCCTTGCCCTCTTGAATTGATCCGGTGTTGAGCCTGAGTGCCTTGGCACCGTTGGCTGTCGCGCATTTGATGAGCTCCTCCAAAGGCCACGCTTTGTGGTCTTCCCTCCAGGTTTTCTGGAGAAGGGAAGAGGTCCTTACAGCTTCAAGCATGTCAAGATTGCCGGATGAGGCACTTCCGTCCGTGCCGAGGCAAATGTTGGCTCCAGAGTCTCTCAGCTCGCGGTAAAGGAACTTGTATCCCGAAGAAAGGTCCCCATCGGTTCTCGGGCAGTGCACACAGTTCACCTTCCTTTCACCCAGGATCCTTACGTCTTTCGGGGTGAGCCACAGAGTGTGGGCGGCTATTGTCCTTTCGCTCAGAGCCCCCAGCCTGTCAAGATACTCGACCGGAGTCAGCCCGCCGTGGGAGGCCTTGCAGTCATTGACTTCTCGAAGGGTTTCGCTCAGATGCACGTGCAGAAGGAGAGAGTTCCTCTGCGAGAATTCCGATGCCCACATTATCATTTCTTCACTGACGGAATAAACGGAATGCAGACTTATAACGAATACTGCTTTGCCGTCCCATTGGAGGGAAGACCGGTACATCCTTTCACACATCAGCTTCTGGCGAGCGGCTCTCCTGCGGTCACCCCCGTCCATGATGACAGATGAGATGACGGGACGGATCCCCAAGGCAGAGGCGGATTTGAGTGCCTTTCTGGGATGCCAGTACATGTCATTGAAAGCAGTGGTGCCTGTCCTTATCATCTCAAGGGCTGCAACCTGCGTTCCCCAGTATACGTAATCTTCGTCGACGCTCTTCTCACTCTCCAGTATGCCTTTCATCCAATCTTTCACATCGGCATCCTCCTGCATTCCTCTCATCATGGACATGGCGGCATGGGTGTGCATGTTGATGAATCCGGGCATGGCGGTTCTGCCTGTGCAATCTACGCTCTGGATATCTTCCCCGGGGATGGAGGGGGAGAGTTTTTGCAGGTAGTCCAGCATATTCTTGTGCGGAAGGATCTTTTCAATCAATCCGCCGCGGATCAGGATGTCGGAGGTCCTGCCTTCGACAGAGATGTCTTTCAGAAGTATGCTGCTGCCCATGTCTTGGAGATGTGCGGAGCCGTCAGTGGCGTCTCCCATTATGCGGTCAATCTCAAATATAAGCAATTTTCTGTCTTTGTATATATCCTGCCCCGAAAAACAGATTGAACGAAAAGAAAACCGGGGACCGATCGGGTCTCCGGCTGTATGGGAATTCTGGTGGTCGAATCAGATTATCTTGTCCAGGAAATCCAGGTCTTCTTGGGTTGTCGCCCAGCTTGTGGCGAACCTTACGACGGTCCTTCCGTCCGGAAGGGGTTCCCAGATTTCGAAGAGCGCATGCTTCGAGATCCTGTCCATCTGCTCATCGTCAAGGATGATGAACTGCTGGTTGGTGGGGGAGTCCATGTGGAGGCTGTAACCCTTGGCGAGGAACATCCCTTTCATCTTAATGGCGAGATTCACTGCGTTTTTGGCGATCTTCAGGTACAGCCCGTCAGTGAAGAGGGTGTCGAACTGCACTCCCGTGAGCCTTCCTTTAGCGATGAGGGCTCCGTGCTGCTTGACCATCGTGAAGAAGTGCTCAGGAGCTCCGTGGTGGGGGAAAACCACGGCTTCGCCACATAGGGCGCCGACTTTGGTTCCTCCTATGTAGAAGACTTCGCAAAGGTCCTTCAGATCCCCAAGAGAGACGTCTCCGCCATGGGCGCAAAGGCCGTATCCGAGCCTGGCTCCGTCAATGAACAGGGGAATTCCCCATTTCCGGCAGACCGAGTGTATGTCCTCAAGTTCCTTTTTTGAGTAGACGGTACCGTACTCCGTAGGGAAGGAGATGTACGCCATACCGGGGAACACCATATGGTCATGGTTGCCGTCTTCGAAGAAGGCCTTCAGATATGTGTTGAGCACTTCGGCTTCCATCTTGCCTTCTTTTCCGGGGATGGTGAGGACCTTGTGGGAAGTATATTCCACAGCTCCCGCCTCATGGACGGCAATATGGCCGGTGGTTACGGCTACTACCCCCTCATAGGGCTTGAGCATCGTGGCTATGATGGTGGAGTTGGTCTGGGTGCCGCCGCAAAGAAGGAAAACGTCAGCCTCTTGGTCATTGACGGCTTCCTTGATTTTGTTTTTGGCGCTTATCGAGAAAGTGTCGAATCCATAACCCGGGCACTGGACCATGTTGGTCTCGAGAAACCTTTCAAGAATCTTGGGGTGAGCACCCTCTGAATAATCGCATACGAATGATCTTTTCGTTTCCATTTGTAGGGTCGTTTTATGCTTTTTGGATAAATCGAGGCAAGTTATCCAAAAAATCAGACCCGTACAAGAAAAATCGGATTGTACTTTGCTGACAAAGAATTATTTTTGCTGAAACCCTCTTTCCGGATATGGCGACAGCGGCCCAGAACGATAAATTCATTAGGATGACGACCCTTCCCGTCAAGAAACTTGTCGGGGAACTCGCTATACCTTCAGTCGTGAGCATGCTGATTTCGAGCGTGTACAATATAGTCGACACGTTCTTTGTAGGAAGGTTGGACACCCAGTCCAGCGCCGCTTTGGGTGTGGTGTTCTCCTACATGTCGATCATCCAGTCGATCGCCTTCTTCTTCGGTCAGGGAGCCGGCAACTATATCTCAAGGTCTTTGGGAAGCCGTAACCTCAAAGGTGCGGAGCAGATGGCTTCGGTGGGCTTCTTCTCGACCATATTGACCGGCTTGATACTGGAGGTTACGGGTTTCCTGTCAATGGATCCGCTGCTGGATTTCCTGGGGTCCACACCTACAGTGAAGCCTTTCGCCGCAGGATATTTCAAATGGATCCTTGTTGGAACTCCCTTCATAATGGGGTGTTTCTCGCTCAATAACCTGATGCGTCAGCAGGGGAACGCCATGATGGCGATGATAGGGATAGCTTCCGGAGCGGTCCTGAACATCGCCCTGGATCCGGTCCTTATCTTCGGTTTCGGGATGGGAGTCGAAGGAGCCGGTCTGGCGACAGCGATATCCCAGGCGGTGAGTTTCGTGCTGCTTCTCGTTCTTTCGGGGAAAAAAGGAGGAATCAGACTGCGTTTCTCTCTGTTCAGACCCACTTGGAAGCATTATACGGAGATCGCGGCAGGAGGCCTTCCGTCCCTTTTCAGACAGGGGTTGGGCGCCATAGCCGCCATATGCTTCAACCAGGTGGCGAGGACTTACGGGGACGAGGCGCTCGCGGCATTCTCCATAGTCTCGAGGATAATGATGTTCTGCGCCGCGGCGATGGTCGGATACGGGCAGGGATTCCAGCCTGTGTGCGGGTTCAATTTCGGAGCGGGGAATTACGACAGGGTGAGGAAAGCGTTCTGGCACGCCTGGAGGGTGTCAACGGTATACT
This sequence comes from Bacteroidales bacterium UBA1237, assembly GCA_002308935.1. Lineage (GTDB taxonomy): Bacteria > Bacteroidota > Bacteroidia > Bacteroidales > UBA932 > Cryptobacteroides. The sequence continues at coordinate 39,105 of DBWN01000069.1, forward strand.
GCACCATCTTCGCCGCAATCCTCTTCATATGGGCTCCGCAGATCGTCACGCTCTTCAGAGCGGATGACCCTGAAGTCATACGGATCGGATCGGAGGTGCTGCGGTACCAAAGTGCGGTCTTTCCTCTCATTGCGTCGATAGTGATGACCAACATGTTCCTCCAGAATATCCGTAAAGTGGTTCCGGCCATCATTACCGCTGCCTTGCGTAACGGACTTTCCTTCATACCGGCCATTTATCTGGGTCAGCTGTTGCTCGGTTTCTTCGGAGTGGAGATAGCCCATACGGTGTCGGACGTCGTGTCGTTCCTCATATCGGCGCCCATATGCCTGGCAGCATTGAAGGGTATGGGAAAGGACCGTACACCGGACCTTCTCAAATCCACGGAAGACGCAAAATAAAAGGTCCTCCCTTTTCGGGGAAGACCACAAATCTTTCATTTACTTTTTGATTGTCAATCCGTTCCTAAAGAAGAGCGGTGATCTTTCCTACGATGTCTGAAGGCTTGTCAGTGGGTTCGAACCTCTCCACAACGTTACCCTCGCGGTCAACGAGGAACTTGGTGAAGTTCCACTTGATGTCGGGGTTCTTGTCATAGTCGGGGTTCTGCCTTCTGAACATGCCGTCTAGCATCTTTCCGGTATTGTCCTCCAGATTGAATCCCTTGAATCCTTTCTGTGATTTGAGGTACTTGAACAGAGGGTCCTCATTTTCTCCGTTCACGTCGATCTTTGCGAATTGGGGGAACTGCGTGTTGTAGGTGGAAGTGCAGAATTCCTTGATTTCGGCTGCAGTTCCGGGAGCCTGTCCGCCGAACTGGTTGCAAGGGAAGTCAAGGATTTCGAAACCCTTGCTCCTGTACTGCTCGTAGATGGACTCGAGCTCTTCGTACTGGGGGGTGAATCCGCACCTTGTGGCTGTGTTCACTATGAGAAGGACTTTGCCGCTGTAGTCAGCCAGGGACACGTCGGCGCCGTCGGCGTCCTTGACTGTTATGGAGTAGAATTCCTGATTGCCTTTCGGGGCTGATTTCTTGCCGGTGTTGTTTCCGCAAGAAATTACTGCCAAGACGGCGAGAACCGCTAAGATGGTTCTTGTTTTCATTCTTTTTGTCTGTTGATTGGTTGTCCGTTTTATCAAGAAGAAAGGCGGGCCTGGCAGGTCCGCTTGCAGGATGGTTTTGGGAAATGATCTATGCTACCACTCCTCTTCGGAGGACTTTCCACCCTTGTAATTGTCCTTGGGCTCGTCTTTGAGCTGGTTGGACCTCAGATAGTTGATGGCGTCCTGGAGACCCTCGGCGAATTTGTCGAAATCCTCTTTGTACAAGAAGATCTTGTGCTTGTCGTAGGTATATCTTCCGTCATGCTCTATCTTCCTTCTGCTCTCCGTAATGGTAATATAGAAGTCATTGTTCCCTTTGGTGGATTTCACATCAAAGAAATACGTACGTTTTCCCGCTCTCACCGGTTTGGAGTAAATCTCGTCTTCCGAGTTCTCGCGGCCGTAGCCCCTGTCGTAATCGTCGCTGTACATATGAATCTTTTAGTTTGTAAATGTGGCCAAATGTAAGGATTTTTCGTGAAATGGCGTTATCTTTGCGTGAAATTTCGGACCAAGCGGACAAAAATTGCGCATCGCTCTTTTCACACACCGTGTAACTTCGTGTGGTCCAAAAGGAAACAATTCTCATATGCTGAACAGAAGAATACTCAGGATAAAGGCTTTCAAAGTCCTTTACTCGTATGCCGTGAAGGGTGGAATGAGTCTTGAAGACGCCCTTTCAGAACTTGATTCCAGCTGCGAGTCGACTAGGGACCTCTACCTCTTCATGCTCGCCCTTGTCATTCCGCTGTGCGCGGAAGAGGGTAGGCGGATAGAGGCTGCAAAGACCAAATTCAATCCTACCGAGGAGGAACTTTCCGCCAGCGACCGCTTCGCTTCGAACAGGGTCGCCAAAATACTTTCTGAGGACGCGGACTTCCAGAAGATGCTTTCCAAGAAAGGGCTCTCCTGGGACCAGTACGATATCGTAGTGGGGAAGATCCTCAACTCCGTCCACGAGAAGCCTTACTACAAGCGTTACATGGCTCTTCCCGAGGCGTCCCTTGAGGACGACTGCAAGGTCCTTTGCAAAGTATTCGAGCAGGAACTCGTCGGTTTGCCTGAGGTCGAGGATCTCATCGAGGAGAAGAACATCTCCTGGACCGATGAACTCGCCTACGCCCTCACATGGTGCTGCCACACCCTTGATGATCTTTCCCATGGTGAGCATTGGAGGCTTCCCGCACTCTACCAGAGCGACATGGTCCTGAGGCGCAAACCCGGCGCTAGCGTATCTTCTGACAAGGCCTTCGTGAGGAAACTTCTCAGTGCCGCCTTCTCCGGATATGAGGGCTATTTCCAGAAGGTGGTCTCCATGACCAA
>DBWN01000069.1:41632-48055 GCA_002308935.1 Bacteroidales bacterium UBA1237
AACGAGTGGATCGAGATTTCCAAGTGGTACAGCTCACCTAAGAGCAGCCAGTTCGTGAACGGCATCCTCGACAAGGTGATCAAGGAGAAAGAAGCCGGGGAACAATCCAGATAACAAACAATAAGACAATATTTATGAATACCCTTACTATTCTTTTGCAGGCTCAGGCCGCACAGCCTCAGGGCGGTACAGGCGCCGCTTCCATGTGGATCATGCTCCTTCTGATTTTCGGAGTGATGTATTTCTTCATGATACGTCCCCAGCGCAAACAGCAGAAGGAACTTGAGAACTTCCGCAAGGCCCTCAAGAAAGGTGACAAGGTCGTCACTGCCGGAGGCATCCACGGTACTGTGGACGAGATAAAGGATACTGATCCTACCGTCCTTATCAAGGTTTGCGGTGAGGTCAAACTCAGGGTCGACAAGAATTCCCTCGTAAAGGACTTCTCTGAAGCTCAGCAGCAGTAATCCTTCATCAAGGAGGGGATCATGGCTTCCGGAGAACATTCGGACGGAAGGCGTCCGTTGATGAACATGAGCGGGAGGGACATGGTGATACTCATCATGTCCGTCCTTCTTGCTTCCGGGATATGGCTCCTCCACAACCTTTCGCAGAAGTATTCGCAGACTGTAAGTCTTCCGGTATCAGCGGTCAGCAATATCGAGGGACATTCCCCGAATTCCGCGAACACGGCAGTCGTCCAGGCAAGATGCCGTTCGACAGGCTTCCAGATAATGAGGCTGAACCGGTATGTCTCAGAAAAGAGCATTACGGTCGAGTTCAATCCGTCGGACATGCATCCGATGGGGGATGACAATTATTACATCACTTCATCCGAGCTCGTCGCTTATGTGCCTTCTCTGTTCGGCTCCGAATCCACCCTTGAAGGTTTCCTGACGGACACTCTCGTCTTCAGGTTCCCCAAGGAGAACAGCCGCAAGGTTCCGGTTCTGCCATCTTACAGAATTTCTTTCGATTCCCAGTACACATCCACTTCCGAACTCGAGGTCTTCCCCGATTCCGTGGTCGTGTACGGTGAGCCCTATCTTATCGACAACATCACCCGCGTCTCGACCGAGCCGTTCACCCTGTCAGACCTCAAGCACAGTGTCAGGGGAGACGTCAGGCTCGAAAAGATAAAAGGTGTCCGCTTCTCCCAGGACAAGGTGGATTACGAAGTCGGCGTTGCCCGCTTCGTGGAGATCCGTGCCGACATTCCCGTTCTCGGAAGGAATGTCCCTTCGGACAGGATGCTGATAATCTATCCTTCCACAGCCACGGTATCTTTCAGGTGCGCATTCCCGGTGACGGTTGACCCTGAAGTCACAACCCGTCTGTACATTGACTACAACGATTTCTCGAACTCATTGAGCGGCAAGTGCATACCTACCGTGCAAGGAGTGCCTTCCGAAGTGTTCGGATACAAGGTGGAACCCGAGGTGTTCGACTGCGTGGAGAGCATGAGATGAATCCAATGAAAGAAGATCTTTCGGAATACGGTTCCCGCCATGTGTGCTCGGTGCTCCTTACAGGAGGCATCGGAAGCGGCAAGTCCGCAGTGGCTTCTTATCTGGAGTCCAAAGGCATCCCGGTATTTGACAGCGATTCAAGGACAAAGGCCCTTTACGATTCGGATCCCGATCTGGTCCCTTCCCTTGAAAGAGCTCTCGGAGTCTCTCTTCGTAAAGAGGACGGCTCCTTCGACCGCAAAGCCCTTTCCTCGGTGATTTTCTCTGACAAGAAGGCTCTCTCCAAAGTGGAGTCTATAGTCCATCCTGCTGTCCTCGAGGACTACATGAAATGGAAAGGGGAGTCCGCTTCACTTTTTTGTGATGGCTATTCCTACAGCATCCCTTTCGTGGTGATGGAGTCCGCAATAGCTCTTGAGAAACCTCTCTTCAGGGACGTTTTCGATGCGGTCGTGATGGTGACTTCTCCGGTCGCCATGAGAGTGGAAAGGGCGGTCAGAAGGGACGGCTCTGATCCTTCTGCAGTGCTTTCAAGGATCCGTAACCAAAGGTTCGACTTGATGGACGCTGACGCCGTCATCAACAATGACCTCGACAAGGAGGAACTCCGGTGGAGGACGGACCTCGCGATGAATATTATCCAAAATAAACTATCTTTGCAATTCCGCGCACGCTAAGGTGACGCAGGAGAGCGTTTCCCCTCAGGTGGGGATATAATATCTTATTTGAAATGGAAAAGACAGATCTTTCTAAAATTCTTTCAGTATCAGGTTTCAGCGGCCTGTACCGCTACCTTGCACAGGCCCGTAACGGCGCCATCGCCGAATCCCTCAGGGACGGTCACCGCACATGTTTCGGCCTCAAGAGCAAGATAACCACCCTTGCTGACATAGCCATCTATACCGAGGAAGAGGAGATGAAGCTCGCCGAAGTGTTCGGCAAACTCCACGAGGTTCTCGGTGACAAGGACGCACCTTCACCCAAAGATTCTCCCGAAGCTCTGAAGGAGCTCTTCGCCAAGGCTGTCCCCAACTATGACGCCGACCGCTTCTATGTCTCACATATGAAGAAGGTCGTCGAGTGGTACAACGAGCTCAAGAACTTCGCTTCTCTCGATTTCGTCGAGGAGGAAGCTGAAGCCCAGGAGGAAGCTCAGGCTGAATAATATCCCAGTTCTCCATGAAGCCCACGTTAAGGACACTCACTCTGGGCTGCTCGAAGAACCAGGTCGATACTGCCCACCTTCTTTACGCTGTCCAGGACAAATATGACATCCTTCCGGAGGAAGATTCCGGGAGGGTGGATTATCTTGTGGTCAACACCTGCGGTTTCATAGGTGACGCCAAAGAGGAGTCAGTCAACGCAGTACTGGAAGCCGCTTCCCTTAAAACCCGGGGAGAAGTTGGCCACCTGTTCGTCATGGGCTGCCTTTCGCAGAGGTACATGGATGAACTTCCCTCTCTTATCCCTGAAGTCGACAAATGGTTCGGCGCCAGGGACATACGGCCTGTAGCCGAGGCGCTCGGCTGCGGAGAAAGAGTAAAGTCTTCAGGAAGATACTTCCCTTCGGGTGCTTCATACGCCTATCTCAAGATATCGGAAGGCTGCGACCGCCGCTGCTCTTATTGCGCCATTCCTTTCATAAGGGGAGCCCACAGGTCAGTCCCCATGGAAGATCTGGTCGAAGAAGCCACGATTCTCGCTTCGAAGGGAGTGAGGGAGCTTGTCCTGATCGCCCAGGACACCACCTATTACGGTCTTGATCTTTATCACAGAAGGGCTCTTGCCACACTTCTGGAGAAACTCTCCGCTATAGAAGGGATCGAGTGGATAAGGATACACTATTCCTATCCACAGGATTTCCCGGAGGACGTGCTCGAACAGATGGCATCCAACCCGAAGGTCTGCCGCTACATGGACATCCCTCTACAGCACGTCGCCGACAAGGTCCTTGACAGGATGCACCGCCACGTGGACGGAGCCTGGACAAGGGCTCTAATCCGGAAGATGAGGGAAAAGGTTCCCGGAATAGCACTGCGTACCACGATGATAGTGGGTTTCCCGGGAGAGGGGACAAGGGAATTCAATCAGCTGCTTGACTTTGTCAAGGAGGCCAAGTTCGAAAGGCTCGGTGCTTTCACTTATTCTGAAGAGGAAGGGACATTCGGTGCTGAACATTTCCCGGACACGGTCCGCCCTTCCACGAAACAGAAGAGACTTTCAGAACTTATGACCCTCCAGAGGGACATATCGCTCTCTTACAACTCCTCCAGAGTAGGTAGCCGCGTGAAGGTTCTTGTGGACGGTTACACTGACGGTAACCTCATCTGCAGAAGCGAATTCGAGTCTCCTGAAGTTGATGGCGAGATTATTGTAGTATACGATCCCAGGATGGGAGTTTCCGCTTCGGAGGCTGTCGGACATTTCATGGAAGTCCAGATCGTGCGAGCGATGGATTACGACCTTGAAGGCAGTTTCATCCGTTGGACGGAATCCCTTTAGAACACTGGAACAGAAACAATTGTAACACATTTCACGATGGCAAACATTTCACGTTTCTTAAGGGCCTTTGCCCCGGTTGCGGTCATGGCTCTCGGGATTGTGGCCTGTGCACCGCAGTATTTCGTAATGAATGTCGACATGAGGCAGCCCTCCTTGTCCGGAACTGATCTTTCCGGCAAGAGCATGGCGGTCGCCTATGTCACTGACGGTAGGGATTCGGTATTCTCCAAGGGTCTTGCTGAAGGTTTCGCCCAGAGGCTTGAACAGGATTATTATTCCGGAGATGAGGCTATAAACATCTACCGGCTTGAAGCAGTCAAAGGCGCCTCTTATGCCGCCAAGGATACACTCGTCAACCTTGTGATGGATACTTCAGGTGACGTGGTCTTCCTGTTCGGAGAAACCCAGTGGGGTGACGTTTCACTCGGAAGCAAGCAGTCCTCCGCTCTCGGAGCATCTGATTCCGCATACGTTGTCAGGGCTTCAGTACCTTATATCATCAACCTCCATATGTATGATTCCATGAGCAAAGCGGACACTGTCCGTACTCTCCATGGAAACAGCACGGCGTCCTACCCGCTTTTCGCTGCGGTAGGGGAGAATGATGCGAAGATATCAGCCAAGATCTGGGAGAATCTGTATGAGAGCGGCGTCTCTGTCGGAAAGAAATCCGCGGAGAAGTTCCTTCCCACATGGAAATCGGAGAACTATACCATTTATTATTATGACTCCGAGCCTTGGGACAGCGCTGCGCAGTACGCCTATGAGTATGACTGGTCAGCTGCGATGAAACTCTGGATGAGCACTCTCAATACCAAGAATCCTGAGAAGCGCTCCTGCGCCGAGTTCAACATAGCGACAGCATGCTACATGCTCGGTGACCTGGATCTTGCCCTCAAGTGGCTTGACCAGTCCGACAAAGACGACAAGAAGCCTTCTTCGGCTACACTGAGGAAGCGTATCATGGACCGGAAGGAAAGGTAGATTCCTTCTCCGACGGTTCCGGAAAAAAAGCGGCGGCAGTCCTTTGAGGATTGTCGCCGTTAGCTTGTCTGGCCGTTTCGTGTTATTTGATGTCCAGATATTTGTGTGTCTGGAGACTGAGTCTCCAAAGAGGTCTTGAAAGTACTGCCTCTATGGTTTCCTTGGTGTTCGAACATGAGCACGGCTGAAGGAAGAAGTTGTCGGCATTGAATGCCTCCCATCTGGAAATGTCCTGCCCCGTATAGACCAGTTTCAGTTCATCGCACCGCTCCAGAACGACTTCCGCTTCAGGGGTCCAGTCAGTCTTGGGGCTCAGTGTCACCCAGTCTATCCCTTCCGGAACGGGATGTGTCCCGTTGGTTTCCATATGGAGCTTGAAACCCTCCTTGTGCAGAGCTTCCACCAAGAAGGAATCCGTCTGAAGCGAAGGCTCACCGCCGGTGAGGCATACTCTTCCGCATCCTTTTGAAAGCTCTTTCACTTTATTGACGATTTCCTCGAGGGTCATCGGAGTTCCGGTCTTGAAATCGGTGTCGCAGAACGGACAGCGGAGATTGCAGAGGGAGAATCTCAGGAACACCATGGGAGTGCCGGTCCAGAAGCCTTCGCCCTGGAGGGAAAGGAACATCTCGTTCACTATGTATGCTCTCCCGAGGTTTTCCACTCAGTCTTCGTCCTTTTCGTAGATGGCCTTGTTGTTCTCCGATTCCCAGATCTCCACCTTGTAGCAGTTGTCCACATTGTCGCAGATCCACTTGGCGATGTTTTCAGCAGTGGGATTGAAGGGGAGTACCTCGTTGAGGTTCTTGTGGTCAAGGGCTCCGGAAATCTTCTTCTTGATGAGGGTGAAGTCGGTCACCATCCCGTCCTCGTTCAGAGTGCGTGACTTGCAGTGGATCATCACTATCCAGTTGTGTCCGTGCATCGCCTCGCACCGGCTTTCATAACTGAGGTGCAGGCTGTGTGATGAGGATATCTCGAGTCTTTTTGTTACGTAGTACATTTTGTCTGTCTTGTTTTGTGGGGAATGGTCCCTCAAGCTTCATATTCAGTGGGGTCGAATCCCGAAAGGGCTTCTTTCCTTTCGTTGCAAGTGGCGCAAAGTCCGCAGTGCAGGTGCCTTCCTTCATAGCAGGAATAGGTGTCCTCGAAGGGGACTCCCGTTTCTTTGCCCAAGAGCGCTATCTCCCTTTTTGTCATGTTGCAGAACGGGGACACTATCCTTACTCCTTCGTAAGTCCCTTTTTCCGCTGCACGGTCGATCGCTTCGATGAAAGAAGGTCTGCAGTCAGGATAGATGGCATGGTCTCCTGCATGGTTGGCGATGAGGACCGTGTCAAGACCCCTGCTCTCGGCAAGACCTACCGCCACGGAAAGCATTATGCCGTTGCGGAAAGGGACGACGGTGCTTTTCATGTTCTGCTCGTCGTAGTCACCGTGGGGGACGTCTTCGCCGCCTTCAAGAATG
>DBWN01000052.1 GCA_002308935.1 Bacteroidales bacterium UBA1237
GCGGTGGAAAAGAGGCATATGGTAAGGACAGGAAGGAAAGCGAGCGTCTTTGCCCACACTTTCCGGTTTATGGAACGTTTCTTAAGCATCATCGTAATTCGTTTTGTAAGTGAGGAGTGACTGAAACTGTTGGCCAGGGTGTATCCTACGCTGGCCATCGCCTTTTTGACTAGCATCAACTGGTATTGCCTGGGATCTATCCCGGAAAGGATGACCTTCTCATCACTGAGGTATTCGTGTACCTCCTTGAGATCGGAGCGGAGCATCCAGATAGCGGGATTGAACCACTGGAAACAGAGGAAAGGACTGAGGCAAAGGATATCGGCTGAATGGTTCATCCGTACGTGGGCGGCCTCATGGAGGAGGATCCCGCTCTCTTCTTCAGATGAAGTCTCCGATCCATAATCCTCTTTCGAAAGGATGATGTACCTTCCCCAGCTCATCGGAGTAATGTCCTTGTCAACGACCGCTATCCTGATCCCGGAAGAATACTCATGCACTTCCCCCTCCTTTATGAGAGAGCGGATGGAATGCACGGAATGTATGGTCCTAACCGCCACGACAAGGGCGCCGGCAAGATACACTCCGGTGAGGATTACGGGAAGAAGACTGTGAGAGGATGACAAATCAACCACTATCGGCTCGACAGGAGCCTCCGCCACGGAAGAATCAATCCCAAGAGGAAGGATAACCTTTTTAGTGAGAGTGATCCAACCGGCGGGAACGGCGTATCCGATCACCGGAATGAGCATGAGTATCACCCGGTTCAGCCGATGAAGGGTTTCTTTCGAAAGCAGCAGCCTGTAAAACATGAAGAGTACGACGATAATCGCCGCAGCCTTCAGATTGTATGCAAGGAAAGCAGTCATTTCTGATTCTCTTTATTCCGCAGAGCCTTTCTCGATCTTCTCGATAAGGGACTTGAGTTCATCGAGTGAGATTTTCTCGTCCCGGACAAGATTGGACACCACATCAAGATAAGAGTTCTTGAAGTACGAGGCCACAACGCCGTTGAGGCTTCCGTCACCATACTGTTCCCTTGTCACCAAAGGATAATAAAGGTGGTTGCCGGAAACCTGGTCATAACTCACGAAACCGTCCTTTTCCAGAGTCCTCACCTGGGTGGAGACTGTGTTGAAATGCGGCTTCGGTTCATCATAATGCGAAATGAGGTCACGGATGAACATCTTCCCGTGGTCCCAGAACAGGTTCATGATGAAATTCTCTTTCTTGGTAAGTTTTCGCATGGCAATACCGTTTTGCTTGTTATCGGAGCTTTCAGCAAAGTGTGCACTCCCCTGCTTCATCGCTCCAGTGCAAATGTAAGTAAAAATTTTTTAGTTATACTATCGGGAGACGTTTTTTAACGAAAAATTTTTTAATACGTCCGAAAATCGTAACTTTCGACCAAATTAAACTGTATCGAAAATGAATCTTTCCCGAATAATCTATCTTGTGGGCGGAGCTGTTCTGATGGCGGCCCTTCTCCCCTCTTGCGACAACAAATACACTACCCTCAGTCCTCTCGAGTTCAGGGACGCCTTCTCCCAGGACACGCTGGTTCAGCTGGTTGACGTAAGGACTCCCGAAGAGTGGAACGAGTGGCACATTTCAGGAGCATCAAACATTGACGTAAAAGACGAGGGATTCTCTCAGAACGCGGAAAGGGAACTGTCAAAGGACAGACCGGTGGCAGTCTACTGCAGAGGAGGCGTAAGGAGCGTGACAGCTGCCCAGACCCTCGCGAAACTTGGTTTCAAGAATATCCTTAACCTTGACGGAGGAATCACCGCATGGAGGGAAGCCGGACTTCCCGTCACTGACCAGTGGGACTATCTGGTGTTCGATGGAGAAGACGCTCCGGATTTCACTGTAGAGATAATGGAGGATGAGACAGTGTATCCTGAAGGCTATGCAGGAGGCGGGATCTCTGCTCCGACACTCACTCTGTCTGACCTCAAGGGCAAGGTCGTCATGCTGCAGTTCACAGCCTCATGGTGCAGTGTCTGCCGTAAAGAGATGCCCCATATCGAATCGGACATCTGGCAGCGCCATATGCAGAACAACGACTTCGTGCTCATCGGAATAGACAGGGACGAGCCTTGGGAGAAGATGAAGGATTTCATTGAGACTACAGGGATAACCTACCCCTTGGGATTCGATCCCGAATGCAAGATATACGACCTTTATGCCTCTCATGATTCCGGGATTACGAGGAACGTTCTCATAGGAAAGGACGGAAAGATCGTCTATCGTACCCGCCTTTATGACGAAGAGCAGTTCTCCACTTTGGTGGCCAAGATCGATGAACTGCTTGGTGAACAGCAGTAGTACAGTACTTAATTATCTATAGTAATATATAGGGGAATCTCCGGCATGGAAGATTCCCCTATATCATTGTGGAGCAGTCAGCCCTATTGTGACGAATACTTTTTGATGACGGAAAGAACAGCTTCTCGAGAGTCGCCTGACGGATCAGGATTGAATGTTCCGGGACGATCTTTCCACCAGCTCTCCTCGAAATCCTTGATCCTCTCAAGAAGTACCGCTTCATCCTCCGAAGTGAAGGTCTTGCCCTTCGCGGCAGCCTCCCCTACGGCATCGAAGAACATCTCCCACCTTCCTTTATAATATGTGGACACCAGACCGGCGAGAGTCCTGTCAGCATAATCGGTCAGAAGGTTGCCCCGGTCACCCCATGAGGTGATGAGGTTCCTTGCATCGGTCTCGAAGTAATCCGCCTCCGCTTCATTCTTTCCCCATGCCCTGGCGTCGGA
>DBWN01000193.1:0-1776 GCA_002308935.1 Bacteroidales bacterium UBA1237
CTGTATTGTCTTTTGTATTCCATAATAATTGTGATTTACTTATAAATAGTAGGTTTGGAAGGAAAAGTAAATAGGATGTGCAGATTCTCGTTACCCGGGGTCCATCCAACACGCCTAACAGACCTAAACCTGCCAGTCCTACTAACAGGGTCCCCCGATAGAACGAGGGAAGATACTTCCGCAAGTTATTGAGAATAGGGAGGTAGGGGACGGTATAGATTCACTTCCCCCGGGGAGATACCTCAACTATCATCATGCCCGTTACATGGCACCGAAATCCACGATACATTGGATGACTCTGGGAAGTACCGACGTAACGCCCATATCTTGTCTATCCAAGGCATCAGGCGGTTCAACTCTGCCTTGCACCAAGCACCCCAAAAGAATAGAGAGCGATTTTTTCGCTCTCTTTTTTCGTTTTTGTCCGGACTGATGATGCTCCTTATCGTTTGGGACGTTGTGGCTGTGGAGGCGGGGGAGGAGGACCGTTTTTCTTCAGTGCCGCTTTTTCCATTCCGCTCTTGACCAATCCTCCTACGGGAAGGGTGATGAATACCTTGTCCCCGACCCTGACCTTCGGGGTTATGATAGGAGCGACCTCCCAGCGGTTGGTGAAAGGATCAAAATATCTCTGCGCCCCCATTTCAATGCCGAATCTGTCCCCAGTAAGATCGAGATATCCACCATAGCGTGAAGTGTTGACAAAAGGATATGAGGCCATCGAGAAAAACGGCTGAGTGTTGTAGAACTGTCCGAAAAGGACAATGCTCGCATAATCGGAAAAAGCATATACCAGCCGTCCTCCGACTCCGAACTGGTTGGTGCTTGTGATACCAGGGACAAAAGGACCTCCGGGACTGACATAGTTGTTTGCGGAGACGGTCGCCGTAATTGAGACTTGTCCGAAGGAGCGGCTGACCCCAAGAGTGGCATTCCGGTTCGTCAGCAAAAAAGGATAATCATTATAGCCGCCGCTTCCGAAAAAGTCGAATCCGTTCCTGGACGCTATGACACCGGACCTCGATACCGGTTTTAACGGTCCACTTATATTTTCAGTCAATATCCGTCGAATGGACAAGCTGTCCGTAGCTATGGTGCCGTCAGGGGCGTAGATGATTGAACTTCTTTCTCCAGCCTTGTTTTCAAGTTTGCTCTCGGATGTAATCACTTCACTCTTATTCTGTTGCACACTTCCTCGCCATGCTTCTTGTGAAAACATGGAGATGCTCAGCAACATGAGCGCTATGACAGAGAGAGCCCTTCTCATTATCATTGAAAATATCAGCTGATTTGCAACAAATATTATTCCGTCTTTGACAGGTTTTTGTACTGCTTGTACCGAAATAAAGGCTGTTGGTTACGGCAAATCAATTTTTCTGTTTTTCTTCATATGCGTCTTATTGATTTTTGTTTATATATTTGTAAGTATCATAAACCTCAATCCTCCAACGCCATGCTTTACACTTATCTCAAAGACATCAAAGATCTTAAGGAAAGAAAACGCACCATTGAAGGTCTGACCAGGTTGCGTGGCCAACTAGACGCGGAGATCCCCAAGAAAACCGCTGAACGCACTCTACTACTGGCGACATGGAACATCCGTCAGTTCACTGACAACCGCAAACAGGAGAGTTACCTGTATATTGCGGAGATTCTGAGCCGTTTCGATCTGATTGCTGTCCAGGAAGTCAAGGATACGATGAAAGGATTGGAGAAAGTGAAGAGCATCCTTGGCAAGAATTGGGCTTACATAGCTACTGACGTTTCAGAAGAGTC
>DBWN01000193.1:1809-3890 GCA_002308935.1 Bacteroidales bacterium UBA1237
TTCAAAAATATCGCTGGAGAGATAGTCCTTCCTAATACTGCGTTGATCCATGGAATGCAGTTCGCAAGGACTCCGTTCTGTGTCGCTTTCCAGGCAGGATGGTTCAAATTCTACTTGACGACTGTGCATATCTTCTATGGTACAGGTTCAGAAGAAGAATACGAGAGAAGGGAGAAGGAAATATCCGCCATCGGAACCTTCTTGTCACGTAGAGCAAAGAAAGAAGACACCAGCTATATCATTCTTGGAGACTTCAATATCCCAGATGTCGGCGACAGGTACATGAATGCTTTGGAAAATAGCGGATTCTTCATCCCCAAGGATATCAAGGAGCATCCCACGAACTTCGGAAAGGAAGTCAAGCACTATGATCAGATAGCTTTCAATCTCCATCTCGAAGAAGGTGTAGAGATCCTCAAAAAAGATGTCAAGCATTCTGGGGCTTTCGACTTCACGCAATCGGTCTATAGGGATGAGGACTACAAGGAATATATCGATGTCATGCCTGAGAAGGATCTCAAAGAAAAGGATCCTGTGACCGGTAAGAAGAAGACTGAAAAGAGGGCCGGATCCGCTGCCAAGACATACTTCCACAGCACTTACAGGATCGGGCAGATGTCAGACCATATGCCTCTTTGGGTGGAGCTGAATGTCGATTTCAGCGAAAAGTACATCGAAAAGCAGATGGAATTTGTCCTGAGCAAAGAAGCGGAGGCTGCCAAAAAATAGCTCTGCTGACGCAGATAATTGATACGAACCCCGGAAGTCATTCGGCTTTCGGGGTTCATTGGTCCTTTATTTAATTTATTTGGTTCCGAAGATCCTGTCTCCTGCATCTCCCAGACCGGGAACGATGTATGCGTTTTCATTCAGGTGGTCATCGACGGCGGCGACATAAATGTCTACGTCTGGATGCTCTTCCTGGACTTTCTTGATGCCTTCAGGAACACCTACAAGGCACATCAGCCTGATGTTGGTGCAACCTTTGGCTTTCAGCATCGTCAGAGCGTCGCATGCGCTTCCTCCGGTAGCAAGCATAGGGTCAGTCACGATGACGAGTCTTTCCTGGATGTCCTCGGGAAGTTTGCAGTAATACTCCACAGGCTGGTGGGTCTCCTCATCACGGTAAAGTCCGATATGACCGACTTTGGCGACGGGGACAAGGGTCTGAAGTCCTTCTACCATTCCCAATCCTGCCCTCAGGATAGGCACTATGGCGAGTTTCCTGCCCGGGACTTTCTTAGCCACCATGGGGCAGATAGGGGTCTCGATCTGGATGTCGTCAAGAGGAAGATCGTGGGTGATCTCATATCCCATCAGAAGAGAAATCTCCTTAAGAAGTTCCCTGAAATCTTTAGAACCTGTGTTCTTGTCCCTCATTAGGGTCAGCTTGTGCTGGATCATCGGATGTCCGACAATATGCAATACGCTCATGATTAGTGTGTTTTGTGTTATTTACGGGACGAGTGCCCTTTTGCGGTCCTAAAGATAGGAATATTTCCGGACTTGGAGGATACTTTCCGCGTTTATTTGGTGAGGTACCCTGTCACAGAGCGTGTATAGGTGTCCGACGTGATGACCCCTTCAGATGTTGAGACATACCAGGTGTATTTCACCTTCATGGGGATAACGTCTTTTCCTTCCGGAAGGAATCCGGTGATAGGGAAGGACGCGTATGCGGTTCCGATGGCATAATTCGCGCCTTCAGTGACGTTCCCCTCGTCAATCATCTTCTTGGTGGGATAGCATTCCCCATACCCGTTGTGAAGAAGTTTGAAATGAAGCGTGTCGGTGTTGTTCTCTTCCTTGTCATAAAGGAGGTTCAGAAGATGGCTTTTCGTGGAACCCTCAAGGAAGGTGATCCTGGTCTCCATGTTGAGGTAACCGGCGCTTATCCATGCATTCTTTATAAGTACAGGATCGTCGCCAAGTTCGGAAAGATCCTCAACCTCGTCTGACTTCAGGCATTCTTTCTTGAGCACTTTGGACATCTGGTTGATTCTGACTTCATACTCCGTGGGCGAAACTTTCTTCAGAATGTCACAAAGAATTATTGCGCGGTCCATGCTTTCAAGTTGCCC
>DBWN01000115.1:0-293 GCA_002308935.1 Bacteroidales bacterium UBA1237
ATGCTTTTCAAGGATGAGGTCAGAAGAGTCGGCAGGGCTCTGGGAATCAAGGAAGAACTCGTAAGCAGGCATCCTTTCCCCGGTCCTTCCCTCGCTCTTCGTGTGATAGGGGATGTCTCCGAGGAGAAACTGAGTGTACTTCGTGAGGCGGATGATATATTCATAAGGGGACTCAGGAACTATGATTGCACAGGAATGGGATTCCGCTCCGCATCCGATCCGAGGTTCATGGCCACCAATCTTTACGATGCGATCTGGCAGGCAGGAGTCATCCTTCTTCCAGTAAGGACCGT
>DBWN01000115.1:336-683 GCA_002308935.1 Bacteroidales bacterium UBA1237
GCCATGACCGCAGACTGGTTCCATTTCCCGTATGACTTCCTCGCCGATATCAGCAACGAGATCATCAACAAGGTCAAGGGAGTGAACAGGGTAGTGTACGACATATCCTCTAAGCCGCCGGCAACCATAGAATGGGAATAGTATTGGTAAGTATCTAAATATTAAAACTTTATTTGATTATGACAACAGGTAACGTACGTCCTGCCGACATGGAGCGTATCACGACAGCCGAACTGGCCAAGAAATTCATTGACGAACAAATCGAACAATTGCGTGCCCAGATAGGCGACAAGAAAGTTTTGCTGGCTCTATCGGGCGGAGTTGACTCCTCAGTGGTTGCTGCCCTT
>DBWN01000115.1:798-1763 GCA_002308935.1 Bacteroidales bacterium UBA1237
AAACTCGCCGGTGTGGCTGACCCGGAGCAGAAACGTAAGATCATCGGTGCAGAATTCATCAGGGTGTTTGAAGAGGAGGCCCGCAAACTTGAGGGCATCAGCTTCCTTGCCCAGGGTACCATCTACCCCGATATCGTCGAATCAGGTCCTGTCAAATCCCATCACAATGTGGGCGGCCTTCCTGAAGATCTCCAGTTCGAACTCGTCGAACCCATCAAGCTTCTCTTCAAGGACGAGGTACGAGTCGTAGGTAAGGAACTCGGTCTGCCTGACAACATGGTATATCGTCAGCCTTTCCCTGGTCCCGGCTTGGGCGTCCGTTGCACAGGAGCCATAACAAGAGATCGTCTGGAGGCCCTTCGCGAGAGCGACGCCATCCTTCGTGAAGAGTTCGCCAAGAACGGATTGGAAGGCAAGGTCTGGCAGTATTTCACCATTGTTCCGGACTATAAGTCAACAGGTGTCAAGGACAATAAACGCAGTTGGGACTGGCCCGTTATCATCCGAGCCGTCAACACCCGTGATGCTATGACCGCTACAATAGAAGAGATCCCTTACGAGCTGCTTCATCACATCACCAAGCGCATCGTTACAGAGGTTCCCGGAGTCAACCGCGTACTGTATGACCTCACACCGAAGCCGACAGGAACCATTGAGTGGGAGTAAGATCTTCCAGTGATTGATATCTTAGCGCTCTGGCATTGTGTCAGGGCGCTATTCTTATAATATGGTATTGCCGGATATTGGTTTTAGGATCAAATCATCAGTCCGTACTTTCCTGTGAACCATTTGTCTTCTCCATCAATGCTGACAATGGAGAAAGTCCACCATCTGTCTGCATCAGAAATTCTGCCCTCCAAATGACCTTTTTCATCCAGCAGATTCCCCCCGTCAGAAGGGTAAAGACGTATAGTCCTGCTGGGTGTTCTCCTTTCCAGTTCAGCTGCCGAGTTCTCTGATTCCTG
>DBWN01000115.1:1916-2687 GCA_002308935.1 Bacteroidales bacterium UBA1237
GGTGTTTCTTCAGACGGACTTCCTTTAGATACAGCGTTCCGAATACATCCTTGAGAAACAGACGCAATGACCAGGATGAATGCCACCCTGATCAGATATCTCAGAAACGCTTTTTTCCCGCCCATTCTTTATCGGAATTGCTATCACTCCAAAAGTACGTCAATTTACCCGATGGAACAAGGGTTTAGCACGTATTTGACCTATCCAAGTGTCCATTTTCTGTATTCTTATGACAAGTTGCATAAAGATAAAACGATTTATGCATAAATATTCACAAATTTCTTTTGGAAATCCGATATAGATGCATATTTTTGCATTCGGATTGCATAATTATTCGCAATTTTATGAATAATATTCACTATTCGGACGGAATATGAAGGACAAAATCGAAAGGCAGCGCGCGATTCACAGGATAATCGGCAAACATAGGATATCCCGACAGGATGAACTCATGGCTCTTTTGGCCGAAGAGGGTATTGTGGCTACTCAGGCTACCGTATCCCGCGACCTCAAGGACATGAGGATCGTGAAACTTCATTCAGCCGGAGGCGGCCACTTCTACTCCGTTCCCACGGACCTTCTGCATGTGGTTCCGGAAACAGATGCCAAGCATACCCTTTCGAGCATACTGAGCATGGAGATTTCAGGACAGTTCGCGGTAGTGAAGACAAGACCCGGATACGCCAACATGCTTGGAGCCATTATTGACGGTAACTCTCCTGAAGGCTCTATGGGTACGATAGCAGGGGATGACACCCTGATGGTCATCCT
>DBWN01000115.1:2816-4764 GCA_002308935.1 Bacteroidales bacterium UBA1237
GAGGTCGCTTCCGAGAAGCACCTTAAGTACGTTGACGAGATTCTCAAGACCATCGAGGATGCCACTAAAGTACGTGGCACAGGTATCGCCAAGCGTAAACCGGAATATGTGGCAAGCAAGATGAAAGAAGGCAAGGCGATTATCGCTATGTTGGGTGATCAGTTCGCCGGTTTCTGTTACATCGAGTCATGGGACCACGAGGAGTTCGTGGCCAATTCCGGTCTTATCGTCCGCCCTGAATTCCGGGGACATGGCCTGGCAAAGGAGATCAAGAGGAAAGCCTTCGAACTTTCGAGGCAGCGTTTCCCCAACGCCAAACTCTTCGGTCTCACTACCGGCCTGGCCGTCATGAAGATCAACACCGAGTTGGGCTATGTCCCCGTGACCTTCTCGGAACTCACTACTGACCCCGTGTTCTGGAAGGGTTGCGAGAGCTGCGTGAACTTCGATGTGCTCTCGAGGAACAACTACACAAGATGCCTTTGCACGGGTATGCTGTACGATCCTGCAGCCAAGGCAAAGAAGGAGAAAGTAATCAAATCTGAGCACCATGACGGGTCGATGAAATGGCTCCTCAAATTAAGGGACCTGTTCCCTGGTTCCAAAAAGTAGCCGGGCAGTGCATCAATCCTTATTTATGAATCCCAAAGAAGAAAACTTATGTCAGAGAATACACCCAAGAAGAAAGTAGTCGTTGCGTTCAGCGGAGGTCTGGACACATCCTTCACCGTAATGTACCTTACCAAGGAAAAAGGTTATGACGTCTATGCCGCATGTGCTGATACCGGAGGTTTCAGTGCAGAACAGCTCAAGGAGAACGAGCAAAAGGCTTACAAACTCGGAGCGAAGGCTTATGTCACACTTGACGTTACGAAGGAATACTATTCAAAGAGCATCAAATATATGATATGGGGCAACGTCCTGCGTAACGGGACCTATCCCATCTCCGTCTCATCCGAGAGGATATTCCAGGCCATGGCTATCGCACGCTACGCCAAGGAGATCGGAGCTGATGCAATCGCCCACGGGTCAACCGGAGCCGGCAACGACCAGGTACGTTTCGACATGACCTTCCTGGTGATGGCTCCCGGTGTGGAGATCATCACCCTTACCAGGGACATGGCACTCAGCCGTCAGCAGGAGGTGGATTACCTTAACGCGAACGGTTATTTCGCGGACTTCACGAAGCTCAAGTATTCCTACAACGTAGGACTTTGGGGAACTTCGATCTGCGGCGGAGAGATCCTTGACTCGAAACAGGGACTTCCTGAGTCAGCATATCTTAAGCAGGTTACGCAGCAGGCTCCATCTACCATTGCAATAGGTTTCGAGAAGGGAGAGATAGCTTCCGTGAACGGGGAACCTTTCTCTGACAAGGTCGCAGCCATCCAGAAGATTGAGTCCATTGCCGCTCCTTACGGCATAGGCCGTGACATGCACGTTGGCGACACTATCATCGGTATCAAGGGAAGAGTGGGATTCGAGGCCGCCGCTCCGATGCTCATCATCGCCGCACACAGGTTCCTTGAGAAGTTCACGCTCAGCAAGTGGCAGCAGTACTGGAAGGACCAGATCGCCAACTGGTACGGAATGTTCCTGCATGAGAGCCAGTATCTTGAGCCCGTAATGAGGGACATGGAGGCTATGCTCGAAGAGAGCCAGAGGAATGTCAACGGAGTGGTCACCATGGAACTGCGTCCGTATTGCTTCGAGACAGTCGGGGTTGACTCCAAGGACGATCTGGTCAAGACCAAACTCGGAGAGTATGGAGAGATGCAGAAAGGCTGGACCAGCGAGGACGCCAAGGGATTCATAAAGGTGAGTTCGACACCGCTCAGAGTGTATTATGCCAATCATACCGATGAGGGTGACCAGATAAGCAGTGAGTTATGATACGCGTAGGTATAATAGGAGCGGCCGGTTATACGGCCGGAGAGCTTCTGCGTAT
>DBWN01000285.1 GCA_002308935.1 Bacteroidales bacterium UBA1237
GGAAGGACTTCGGGAGCTGTCGCTGTTACGGACAACCCCAAGATCGTCTCTCCTTTCAACGCTGCCCATAAGGTGACTTTCGTGCCGCTGAACGACCTTGAAGCGGTTGAGGCCGAACTTGTGAAGGGCGATGTTGCCGGAGTGATCATAGAGGGAATACAGGGCGTTGGCGGTATCAATATCCCCACTGTGGAGTTCCTTAAGGGACTTGAGGACCTTTGCGCGAAGTTCGGTGCCGTGCTCATCCTCGATGAAGTTCAGAGCGGATATGGACGTACAGGCAATTTCTTCGCATTCCAGAAGGCGGGCATCATGCCCGATGTGATTTCGATGGCGAAAGGAATGGGGAACGGATTCCCGATCGGAGGCATCCTCATTTCCCCGAAATTCAAAGCCACGAAGGGAATGCTCGGAACCACTTTCGGCGGTAATTACCTCGCATGCGCAGCCGCTATCGCGGTCATAGACATCATAAAGGAAGAGAACCTGCTGGACAACGTGAAGAAAGTCGGACAGTATCTCAAGGATAACATCCCTTCCAGCCCGCTTATCAAGGAAGTCCGCGGAGAAGGCCTCATGCTAGGAATCGAATTCAACGGTCCGGTTTCACCCATAAGGACCGCTCTTTTGAAAGAAAAGCACATTTTCACGGGTGTTGCGGGTCAGAACATGGTGAGGCTCCTTGCCCCGCTTGTGCTTTCAGTGGACGATGCGGCACAGTTCGTATCTGCATTCTCTTCAGTAATCGCGTAATCAATCAAATCACGAGCAATGAGAACATTCTTCAACGTACAGGATATCGGCGACCTCAATCAGGCTCTTAAGGAAGCCGCACAGGTGAAGGCCACTCCATTCGCATGGCAGCATCTCGGTAAGAACCGCACAATCATACTGATTTTCTTCAATTCCTCCCTCCGTACAAGGCTTTCAAGCCAGAAGGCCGCGATGAATCTCGGAATGAATTCCATCGTGCTCAACGTCAATGGTGACAGCTGGAAGCTGGAAACAGAAATGGGCGTTGTGATGGACGGAGACAAACCGGAGCACCTCAGGGAGGCCATCCCGGTGATCGGCAGCTACTGTGACATTATCGGCGTAAGATCCTTCGCAAGGTTTGAAAGCCGTGAGTTCGATTACGGGGAGGCGATCCTCAAGCAGTTCGTGGAGTATTCCGGAAAGCCGGTCATAAGTCTGGAGTCCGGAACGGTGCATCCCTGCCAGGCTTTCGCTGATCTGATCACCATCGATGAGTACTGGAAGAAGAAGGTCGCTGAAGGTAAAACCTTCAAAAAGCGTCCTAAAGTCGTCCTTACTTGGGCTCCTCATCCTAACGCCCTTCCTCAGGCCGTGCCGAATTCTTTCGCCCAGTGGATGAACGCCGCTGATGTTGACTTCGTCATAACCCATCCTCACGGGTATGAACTGGAGCCTTCCTTCTCCGGTAACGCTCCCATAGAGTATGACCAGATGAAGGCTTTCGAAGGGGCCGATTTCATCTATGCCAAGAACTGGTCCTCATACACTGAATACGGCAAGATACTGTCGAAAGACCGCTCATGGACTGTCAGCTCACGTCAGATGGCCGTGACCGATGACGCCTTTTTCATGCATTGCCTTCCTGTCAGAAGGAACATGATCGTATCAGATGAGGTCATAGACGCTCCTACCAGCATAGTCATCCCGGAGGCCGCCAACAGGGTCGTTTCCGCTCAGGTGGTGATGAAGCGCATGCTCGAATCCCTGTAAAACCGCACTTATGAAGATTACTGTAGTGAAAGTGGGCGGAGCCGTTGTTGAGGATCCGCTCTCCCTGGAAGAACTTCTTGGCGAGTTCTGCTCCCTACCGGGTGCGAAAGTCCTGGTGCATGGAGGAGGACGGACGGCTACGAAAGTGGCCTCTTCCCTCGGGATCACTACTGAGATGATTGAAGGCAGAAGGGTCACTTCCGCACAGATGCTCGAAGTTGTCACTATGGTTTACGGCGGTCTTGTCGCCAAAAAGATCGTTTCCTCTCTTGCGAAAAGGGGGATGAAGGCCATCAGTCTTACAGGTGCGGACATGTGTGCAGTGAAGGCGCATCGCCGCCCTCCTGTGGAAATCGCCGGGAAAATGGTTGACTTCGGTTTTGTAGGGGACATAGATTCCGTCGATGCGGATTCTCTGGTCTCTCTGATAAAAGAAGGAACGGTTCCGGTGATGGCACCGCTCTCTTTTGACCCTCAAGGAGGCACTCTTCTGAACACCAATGCCGATACTATGGCAGGAGCGGTAGCTTCAGCTTTGGCGAAAGCCGGGAATGAAGTGTCGCTTGTGTATTGCTTCGAGAAAAAGGGAGTCCTTTCCGATCCTGATGACGAAGATTCTGTGATAAAAAGAATCACCCCCGCTTCTTTCGTCTCCCTCAAGCAGGAAGGCGTCGTGTCCGGAGGGATGGTCCCCAAAATCCAGAATGCTGTCTTGGCATTGGAGTCGGGAGTTAAGAAAGTTCTTGTAACTTCCCACAAGGATATCCCCGGTGGTACGGTTATTGAGCGCGACTAAGCGGTATGCATACAGGAATCACAAACGGTAAGGAAATCACTTTGACGGAAGGGGTTGACCTTCTTGTCAATCTCATCCGTATCCCTTCCATAAGCAGGGAAGAGAATATGGCCGCGGATTATCTTGAGGCCTGGCTTTCTTCCCATGGACTTTCTCCCCATAGGGTGGGTAACAACCTCTGGTGCTCTGATGATGCCGT
>DBWN01000273.1 GCA_002308935.1 Bacteroidales bacterium UBA1237
TCCGTGGACTCACCATCGCCTACGCGGAGTTTGAAGCCGACCGCGGTGGTATCTGCTCCCGGGTAGAATGTCGATTCAATCTCGTAGCAATCTCCTGCAAATGCATCCAGCAGCGCATTATCTTCTGTCACCTCCGCGCCCTGCAGCTCAATGAGCATATCGCCGCGAAGATCTTTATATTCCTCAATCGGAGTCTGGGTAAGGACATACTTGTCACCATCCTTGACAAGACCTGCTTTGAGGATCATGTTGAAGGTTCCGTTGAAATCCTGGCCGACTTTATTTGCAACCGCATTGCAATAGTCATCCCAGGTGTTCGCCCAGTTGATTTCCAGAATGTCGGGCAGCGTCGGGTTGGCAGCTGTGCCGAAATCCTGTACGTAGAATGTCATGGCGGCATAGAAGTCCTTGCCGAAGTTCATGATGCCGTCGCTGTTTTCATAATCGCTGTCCGGGATGAACTTCCACTTGCCGTCCACTTCCTTAAAGTCACCGACTTTGTAGAAACGTCCGCCGCGGGAAAGTACCCACTTAATGTTGCCGTCAGATGCCTCGATCGGATAGAGATCCGGGCACTCTGTATGAAGGTCGCTGTAAGGTGTCTCGCACTTCCACTCACGAAGATTGTCGGAGGAGTAAATGCGGAGCGGACCGCCGGCCAGGACCATGAACCATTTATTCTCCCAGCGGAAGACCTTGGGATCACGGAACGCATCGGTACCGAGCGGATCATTCGTCCAGTCTGCAGCGATCTGGTCGACCTTGGTCCATGTCTCTCCCTCATCCTCGCTGTAGGCCAGCTTAATGCGCTGTCCGTTGCCGTCGCAGGTGATAAATGCAATGAGACCGCCCTCCGGGGAGGAGAAGAGTTCGGATGCATTGGTATCATCTATCACCATACAGCCTGAGAACATAGCGCCGTTTTCATCCGGATAGAATGTAATCGGCTGCTCTTCCCAGTGGATCAGGTCTGTGCTTGTTGCATGTGCCCAGTGCATCGGACCCCACTGCTTTGCGTCATAGAACTGATAGAAGAAGTGATATTTGCCCTTGTAGTATACAAGACCGTTCGGGTCGTTAGCCCAGCCGTCTTTTACGGAGTAATGGTACTCGCTGCGGTACGGCTCATTGTAGTAGATCGCGTCAGGCTGTCTGCGATGTACATTGACGCGGTAGGTCAGAGTAGCCTCCACGCCATCGCCGTTTCTGGCGGTGCTGAGGACTGTGATATAGTTGACACCTACTTCTACAGGGATGTTCTTGCCTTCAGGATATTCATTGCCGTCCGGACCGATCACAGTCACTTCCGGTGCGCCGCTTTCAGGTGTGGCTACGATATCTACTGTGGAGGCATCGTTCTTAACATACTGAATGTAGACCGGCTGTTCAGAGAAGAACTGGCCTTTCTTTTCAACAGTTCCCTGGGACTCTACAGTGATGTCAGAAAGAAGCGGGTTAAACTCACTGTCGAGCGGTGTGAACATAGTATTCTGGAACACCATCTCGCCGTTCCAGTTGAGAAGACCGAAATAGCCGTCGAACAGGCATGTATTCTGTCCTCTGTCATCCGGCTGAATTGTGTAATCGCCGGTGCTTGCGATGAGCGTATCATTGACATAATAGGAGACCCATCCGTCATATGCGACGACCTTCAGTGTGTAGGTTCCGTCACTTGATGCCGGGCACTCCCGCTCCAGGCCAATCTGGATGTCGCGGTCGTCGACCCATCTCCAGAACTTTCCTCTCTTACTTCCGATGTCAAAGTTGACGGCGTAGCAGTTCTGTTTATTGGAGGTAGACGCGTTCCTGAAAATGAGAGATGCTGCGCCGATGTCAGAAATGAACTTGACATCGGTGGAGTAAACAAAGTTGTCACAGCTGGTCTCGGAGTAGAGGAAACTGTCTCCCATATCCCTTGCATTGCTGTAGAGACCGTCATCGTGTACTTCCCATGTGCCGCTTGTCGACTTCAGCCCTGTAAGGTTGGTATTGTAGCGGGGATCATTATCCAGTTCGGTCGCTTCTCCGCTGGTGTCTATATATTCACCTTCAAATGTAATATTGGAGAAAGTTGCCTCCGAATTCCATGTCAGGATACCGACAAAGCCGCCGCTCCAGGAGCTGAGTGTACCGGACTTGGAACTCGGCTCCATGCCGTTATTTCCAAAGCTGAAGGTGAACTCACCTTTCTCATTGACTTCTAATTTGAAATGAACAGGTATTGTGAAATCAATTCCTGCACAGCTTCCGCAATTCGTCTCGCTCAGACCGGGTTCAAATACGCGGAAGGCGTCATCTCCGGAACGGCCGGAGTCAACATTTGCACCTTTCCATCCATCACCCGGTGCGTTCTTGCGGCCAAAACCGAAGATCAGGGCTGCGGAGTTGATTGCCTGATCCTGCTTGAACAGAATGTCCGCCTCCATTGTGAAGGAATTCACCTTTTCTTCGAGTCCGTTGTAGACTACGAAGTGGTCGCCGCCTGTGTTGCTGACGGTGACTGTGCCTGCCTCTTCATCAATCGTGAGGCCGTCCTGAGGAGATGAGAAATCAGTGAGGCCGCTGCCGACGAGCGCCTCTTCGGCTGCCTCCTCGACCTCCGCTTCCTGCTCTGTTTCAGGAATTTCCTCCGTCACTTCATCCGGCACTTCCGCGGCTTCGCCAACTTCCAGCACGGCTTCCGCATCGGTGACCGCTTCCTGTGCCATCACTGACGGTACTGGTCCGAAGATGCTGCACAGCACCATCAGGAGGGCCAGCCACAGCGATGTGAATCTAGTTACGTGTTGCTTTTTCATCCTTTTACTCCTTTCTTTTGAGTGGTGACGCAATTGCCCGTGTTGCGCCATTGTTTCTTACTATCATTGTAAATATCCTTAAGTTTTCTGACATCTGATATAAATAATTGTGCTAATATTACATTCTTCATATATTTATAGACGCACGTAATTGGGGACGGTTCTTTTTCCGTGG
>DBWN01000004.1:0-2387 GCA_002308935.1 Bacteroidales bacterium UBA1237
GCCAGGATTCTGGCAAGGCCGTTCACGAACCTGCGTCCGCATGACCAAGACTCGACATCTTCCATGGAGATTTCCACACATTTGGAATCAATCTCATGCTGGATCAGTCCTTTTACATGAGCCGCGATTTCCGGGTCATACATGTACGTATTGAGTTCATGGTTGATCTTCATGGAACGTCCGTCTACGTTGGCAGATCCCACGCTGGAGACATAGTCATCGCAGACGAAAAGTTTGCTGTGGTTGAATTTACCGCTGCTCTGATAAATCTTGACTCCGTTTTCAAGGCATTCCTTGTAATATGACTTGTTCGCAGGGTCAACTATATGCATATCAGACTTATCCGGGAGCACAAGACATACTTCGACGCCTCTTTCTACAGCCCTTTTCATGGCTTCACGCACTTGCTTAGGAGGTGTGAAATATGGGGTCTGAAGCAAGATATAATCCTTGCAATTATCTAATAACCAGATATATCCGTCCATTATCATGTGTGATTTGCCAGGATGGCTGGCTACTATCTGTACAATTGCGTCATTATGAACGGCATACTCCGGATCAGAATCCCCTCTATGAGCAAAATCGGTGGAAGGACTCCCCTTCTCCCCTACCATTTCATCAATTGTGGAAGTTGCGACTGAAGGTTTCTTCTTGCCTCCGGAAAGGTCCCACAATCTCTGGAAATGCCCCTCAAGGGACTCTACACAAGGACCGGTGAGGCGGAGATGGGTGTCATCCCACGCATAGAAGTAGTGGTTGCCGATGTTCATTCCGCCCGTATATCCTACCTTTCCGTCTATTACGACTATCTTCTGATGGTTCCTGCGGTTCAGCCTAAGCAGCGAATAATGCCCTACTTCCACTCCATGCTTTTTCATGCTGCCGAAGTAGTTCACCGACTTGGTGAGGTCCATGAAATCCTCCACTATGTACCTGACTTCCAAAGAGTCTTCACCACGGAGATTCATGGCCATGCGGACAAGACGGCTGCCGGGATCCCTGAAGAACTCGAAGTACTCCATATGGATATAGTCCTTGGCTTCCATCATGTCCAATCCGAGAAGATCCAGCTTCTCAAGGCCGTCTGTAATTACATGTACGGTGTTGCCTGCAGTGGGATACTGTTCCGGTGATACCGAGAACATCTGGGCAAGCGGACGATAAAGAGGTTTTATCTTATCTATGGCGTTCTCTTCCTGTCCGAAGGCCTGAAGTCCCTGGACTTGAAGCAATAAAGCCAGAACAACGATATGAAGCAATCCCCTTCCCATTACTTTGCGGTTTTCTCGGCAGAGGGAGATGAAGCCGCTGCCCGGCTCCTGTTCACAAGCAGGACTCCACCCACAACCATGACAGTTGCGACAATCTTCTGCCATGTGACAACATCCATTCCTATCCAGATGCTCACTATAGCTGCGATTATCGGCTGGAGATATGTGTACATGCTTACAAGAGTCGGACGTATATACTTCTGTCCCAATGGTATAAGGAAGTACGCCACAAAGGTCGCGAAGAAGATGAGATACCCTATCTCCCATTTGACTTTACCGGGAATCGCAGCATAGTCGGTCGTGACAAGACCGTGAGCGGAGAACGGCAGGCTCAGAAGAAGTGAAAACAGGAACATCCACTTCATGAAAGTGACTACGCTGTATTTCGAGATGAGGGGACGGAACATTCCCAGGTACAGAGAGAAGCTCAGGCTGTTGAGAAGCAACAGCACTATTCCGAGAGTCGTTGTGCTCTCCGCTCCCCCTGAATGCACCGAGTTGAGGATGAGGAAGATGATTCCAAGGAAGCTAACGCCGACTCCCCCTGCCTTCTTGAAAGTGATCGGTTCACCAAGGAAAATGAAAGCGAATATCATGGTGAATATAGGGCCGAGTGTGCTCAGGATCGCCGTATCTATGGATGTCGCCATCGTTATGGCGTAAAGGAATGTCATCTGAGGGACGAAAAGCCCGATGAACGATGCGGCGACTATCTTCTTCATATCCCCTTTCTGGATCTTTTCGTCCGGAATGAAAAGGGAAAGGATCCAGAAAAGCAGGGTCGCACCTATCGCCCTAAGGGAGAAAAGCACTACCGGAGAAATGCTTTCAGAATTCGCGATATCCTTGCAGAACACGATGTTGAGACCGAATATCGTATATGCTCCGATAATCGAAAGATGCCCTATGAGTTTGTCAGTATTCATTATTATTGCCAGTATTACCGGAGGTTCACTCCCCTCCTCCTTCCAAGTACCTGTCCTTCAGGATCTTCAGGTCGGATTCCGACAGGCCCAAAGGTCCCTTGAGATAGGCTTCCATCGAGCCGTACTCAGCATCTATCCTGGAAAGGGTGTCCACGAAGTTCCTTGTGTTCGCTCCGACAAAGGAGTTCAC
>DBWN01000004.1:2487-3128 GCA_002308935.1 Bacteroidales bacterium UBA1237
CTCCCTGTCCACACCCAAAGCGGACAGAAGGTAAGCGGATGCGAGGCCCGTACGGTCCTTTCCCTGGGTACAGTGGAAGAATACTGCCCCCTCAGGAGTTTCCACGACCATCCTCATGAAATCCGCATAGCATCTCTGGCAGTCCTCCCTGAAAGCGAGTGAAGGATACATCTGGTCAGCAGCATCCTGTGCCTGCTCATTGAAGGCCGCTATCATTATCACTTTCTTGAGGTCGAACTCTTTACGGGAAGTGATGGAAGCGGGAGCGTCACCGGGATCGAAAGTGCTTATGGGAATGTCCAAGCTGAGGGCTCCGTCAACGGGAAGGTCCTTTTTTCCTTTCTTCTCGAACTCCGTCCTGAAATCCACCACCTTCACTGTTCCAATGGAAGAAAGGTATTCAAGATCAGAGGGAAGAGCGCTGCACAAAGAGGCTCCACGGATAAGGAGACCCTTCTTGACAGTTCTTCCGTCAGCGGTCCTGTAACCGCCAAGATCCCTGGCGTTCACGATCCCTTTGACAGGAAGGAAACGCTCATCCTTCCAGGACTCATTCTTTATGCGTGACGAAAACAATCCCATATTCTTCCGAATACGGGCGCAAATATACTGCTTTTCAGCAAAAAAAGGCAATCAGAGGA
>DBWN01000004.1:3310-4921 GCA_002308935.1 Bacteroidales bacterium UBA1237
ACTTTTCCGAAGTCCGGCATCTTGAACTTTCTTGAGGAAGAACTTCTTGGGGCCCTGTGGACCTTCTCTGCCTTGAGGACCTTCCGGGAAACTTTCACTGTATGGGTCGAGCGTTCCACTTTTCCTCCTAAGGTGGCACTGAGAGTGAAGACCACCTTGTCCGAGTCTCCGGAGAGCTTGATGCTCCTTGATCCCGAATCCCCCAACTGATACACGGACTTCTGTCCGTCCTCCACAGTGAGTGAAACCATATCGGGATTCTCGCAATCCCAGCTGACGTTCACGCTTTCACCGGCCTCGGCCTTGGTCCTGTCTATGTTGAATTTGAGTTTGTCCATTGATCACAAAAGTTGTATAGCCGGAATGGAGCAAAAACCATGGCAATCCCCTTCCCCATGACAGAGTGTCATATCGGGACTATATCTTCTCAGCCAGATCCTGAAGAGCTCCCGCGCTTGCGATGAGTTCGTCCTTTATCGCCTGGGACTTCTCACGAAGGTCCTGGACCTCCAGAAGTGACGCTTCCGCCAATACCCCGAGTGCGATGCCTGTAAGGTCTGTACCCCTTTCAATGCAGGAAAGCGCCGCATCAGCGAGAGCTGAGAAGAAAACGCTGCGGTGAAGATTCAGGACGACATCGGAAAGGCCTTCCTTGAGCCTGAAGAAAAGCCAGCTGATCTCAACGGCATGCTCGGTCTCCACAACTTTAGGAGGGTTCGCTCCTCCGATATACTCATTCTCGGCGTCATCTGTCACTATGACCCCGTCCTGGTTGAAGAGCATGCTTCCCCAGGAAAGAACCGGGAGTTCTCCGGCCAATATCTTTGTCTTGAGGTCCTCCAGGAAATCCCCGGGGTGAATTTTGGTGTATCTTTCCATATGATGCAATCAATGAGTCAACGCGTATCTGTAGCGGGATATCTCCTTGGAGAGGGATTCCTCCGGAAGGACAGTACCTTCACGGAAAACAGTTATCCCCAAATCCTTGGAAGACGGCCTCCAGTTCCCCACTATCTCCCCGTCAAGAGAGACGATGTCCTTGAAGATTCCGCTGTTGTTGTGCGCCATGTGGGAATGATGCGGTTCAAGAACGAGATCCCTGCTCTTATAAGATATAAGGTACTCGTCATAGGAAGGGATAAGAAGAACCTTCCCTTTACGCATCCTTTTCTGTTCAGATCCTGTGAAGAACCAGAACTTCCGCCCCCGGTAATCTATGCTGGAGACTTGATCGCCCAACGAACGGATTCCTTTCAGGCAGTCGTTCTTTCCCAGTCCGGACCACCAAGAGAAGTCTTCCAAAGAGGCTGGTCCCCTGCCCCTCAAGTACTTGGCTGCAATAAGGTTGAGAGACTCTTCCCGGGAGAGCGTCAATGGTTTCCCGACCCGGTCGGAAACAAGGCTGTAGGTACTCTTCCTTGGATGAAGGGTTCCGCTGCAGACTATTCCCGATACTTCGGCAAGACGGATGTGATATCCCAGGACCCTTTCATCGTCAGCGCATCCTCTTTGGCGGAATTCCTCGAAGATTTCATCCCGCAGAAGACACTTCCCTTTCAGGATATCGACCAGAAGTCCAGTGTACTTCTCCTCCTCTTTCCTCGAAATGTC
>DBWN01000232.1:0-3599 GCA_002308935.1 Bacteroidales bacterium UBA1237
GGAATCTCCGTCGAAACCTGGGGAGGCAACACCGGATACACATATAACGGCATGGGCGTAGAGAAGATCTACGTGAACGGGCTCGACATCCTGGGTGGCGACAACTCTCCCGTGAACAACATGAAACCCGAGGACGTGGAATTCATCGAGATAATCGAGAACCACGTCACAGAAAAGGTCATGAAGGGGCTTCAGTATTCCAACTCGGCGGCCATCAACGTCATTCTCAAGGAATCCGCTCATACCGGATGGACAGGAGCGGTCAAAACGGGAGCGGGTGTGAAACCCTGGCTCTACAACACAGACTTCAATGCCATCAATCTGGGCAGCAAGGCCACCAGCACTGTCTTGTTCAAGGCAGACAACACAGGATTGAACTTGAGCGGGAACAGTGACAATGAATGGGGCAATTGGGGAGGAGGCGACGGTGCCGCCCTGCCACAGTTCCTTAACGTGTCGCCGTCAATGGCGCCGCTATCGGACCAGAGAGTCCGTTTCAACAACAGTATGCTTGGTAGTCTCGGCACCACCCTCATACTCGGAAAGGACTACAGCCTCAATATGCAGGTGTCATACGGCTCTGACAGGCTCACCGCATCAAGTCTTGACCAGACCACTTATTACCTTGACAAAGGGGAAACCGTGGTGGACGAAGTCGGAGAAGACGCCCTCTCCAAGCAGAGGACACTCAACGTCTCCTCGACACTTCTTTCAAACACTGAGAAAAAGTTCCTCCAGAACAAACTGAACTTCTCCTCCGACTGGAGGACTGTCGACAAAGACATCACCGGTTCCTTCCCTTCGGACCAGGCGATAAAGACCACCCCGACGGAACTCACCGACGAACTCCAGTACAAGGTTCCCCTCGGCAACAACGTTCTGAGCATCGATTTCCAAGGAGAGTTCAAGACCAAACCACAGCATCTGGACATACTGAAGGAAGGGAACGAGTTCTCTCAGAAGATACACGCCAAGAGCGTTTCAGGCGACCTTTCCGCTTCATACAACATAAGGTTCGGAAAATTCAATTCATCTTTGAAGGCGGGTATATCTGATGACATCCGGGAAATCAGGACTGACATGAAAGGAGCGATAGGCATCGCTGACGGAAAGAACGAATCAACACTCAACAGGTTCAGGATTCATGGCGAAGCTTCACTGACCTACATCAATGACAAGTTCCAGGCTACCCTTTCATTCCCTGTCAAGTGGGCTGACTACAGGATGAAAGACCTGATACAGGATACGGTGTCGACAGGAGCGAAGTTCTACATCTCGCCTTCATTTGAAGCCAAATATCAGATGACCGACAATCTGTCCTTCAATGTCGGTGTGGAATACGACCAGGATGAGATGAACCGGAATATACTCTACCCAGGATTGATATTCAAAGACTTCAGGACAGCTTCACGGGGGACATCGCTGATCCTTGGCGACACCGAGACGGAGATCTCAGCAGGTTTCGCATTCCGCCATCCCCAAAGTTCATTGTTCATCAGTGGACAAATCCGGCATGGCTGGGAAAAAGAGGCCTTCACCGGAGTCATGGATTTCACTGACAACTACATTATCAGCGGATACGCGGAAGACAAGAAAGGAATTCCTGACAAGAGTACGATGTTCGAAGGGGAAATCAGCAAGGGCATCGGCTTCCTCAAAGGCAAGATCGCTCTCGGAGCCTTCGGGATGTCGTCAACCGCTTCAATCATCCGCAACAACGCTGTCATCAATTACCACAGCCGTTCTCTTGGTATCTTCCCGACCATCAACGGAAGAGTCCTTTCATGGTGCAACATCAACTACAACATGAACATCAACTGGAACTGGATGAAGATGTCCGATGACGAGACTACATCAAGTTCGAAGGACTACACCCAGACTCTCGAAATGATATTCTCCCCTTGGGAGAAGTTCAACTTCAGTTTCCTCGGGGAGCACTATCACACTGAGTTCTCAGAAGGAGTAGCGAAGAACCTTGTCCTGACGGATTTCAAGGCGGAATACGCCATAAACCCCCAGTGGGTAATAATGGCGGCGGTAACGAACATCCTGAACCAGAAGACTTACAATTATACCCTCGTGGACGACAACGAGTTCTCGAAGTCCTACACTTCATACGCCATCCGTCCGAGGAACGTATTGCTCAGCGTCTACCACAAATTCTGATACCGGATCATCAGGACATATCAAAAGAAGGACCGGTCCTTGCGGGCCGGTCCAAAAAATGTATAGCATTACTGAATAAGTAAGTCCTTGTTGGAATTACTCGGCTACAACCTCAAAGTTGAAAGCACCCTTGACGGCCTTGTAGCACTTGACCTCAGCCTCGTATGTTCCGGGTTCCTTGACCTCGGGAGATACGATGGTGATGTCCTTCTTGTCAACCTCTACACCTGCAGCGGCGAGAGCCTCAGCAAGCTGAGCGGGAGTGACTGATCCGTAGATCTTGCCGTTCTCTCCAACCTTAGCGGAAACCTTGATAGCGGTAGCTGCGATCTTGGCTGCGAGAGCCTCGGCGTCAGCAACGAGCTTGGCCTCCTTGTGAGCGCGCTGACGGATGGTCTCTGCGTGCTGCTTGAGAGCGGAAGCGGTAGCGAGGGTAGCATAGCCCTGAGGGATGAGATAGTTGCGTGCGTAACCGGATTTTACGTTTACGACATCGTCGGCGTGACCGAGGTTGGCCACATCTTTCTTCAATATGATCTGCATAGCTATGTCTCCTGATTATTTAAGAAGGTCTGTAACGTAAGGAAGAAGAGCAAGTGAACGTGCCCTCTTGATTGCCTGGGCGACCTTCCTCTGGAACTTCAGGGAAGTGCCGGTGATACGACGGGGAAGGATCTTGCCGCGCTCGGTGATGTACTTCTTGAGGTTCTCGGTGTCCTTGTAGTCGACCGTAAGAGTCTTGTCGGCGCAGTACTGGCACACCTTTTTCTTGTGCATTCCGCCGCCGAAGCTCTTCTTCTTAAAATTATCTCTTTCCATCGCTTGTCTCCTAATCTAAAGAATCTAGAACGGGATATCGTCGTCCGTCAGCTTGCTGAAGCCGGGGATCGGTTCATCCTGCTCTGTCCCGGAATTTGAATAGGAAGAATTGCCGCTGCGGTCCCCCCTGTCGAGGAACTCCACCCTGTCAGCGATAATGTCAGTGGTGTAGACCTTCTGGCCGTCTCTCTCGTAGCTTCCGGTCTGGATGCGTCCGGTGATGCCCACCAGGCGACCCTTGGTCATGTACTTCTCTACGAGCTCGGCGGTCTTGCCGAAGCAGACGATGCTGGGGAAATCAGCTCCCCTGTCCTCGCCGTTGCGGTCCTTGCCCCTGTCGATGGCAATGGTGAATCTGCATACCGCGGTCTGAGACGCGGCTCCGTAACTAGTGGACGGATCTCTGGTCAATCTTCCGATCAGCTGTACTGAATTCATAATGAACTCCTTTTCTACTCATCCTTGTTAACGATGATGTGTCTCATGCAGCTATCCGAGATCCTGAGCCTTCTATCCAGTTCCTTCGGAAGAGCGGGGCCAGCGGTGAACTGCATCACCACGTAGTAACCTTCGGTCTTCTTCTGAATAGGATAAGCAAGCTTTCTGAGTCCCCA
>DBWN01000232.1:3661-3874 GCA_002308935.1 Bacteroidales bacterium UBA1237
CCTCGAGGGTCGGGTCGAGAACGAAGAGCAGCTCGTACTTATTCATGTCTTCACCTCCCTGTGGTCATAATGGCTGCGATTTGCGCGCAGCAGAGAAATATCCGCCATATGCGAATGCCATGATATTATATATGCGCGTACGGTCGAATGCAAGCGCTTTTTGCGGCAGTTTCAAAGCTTTTCGGCGCCGCGGCGCGGCTTCGGAAGCTCCCG
>DBWN01000027.1:0-824 GCA_002308935.1 Bacteroidales bacterium UBA1237
GGTCCACTCCTTCATCGGGGATGATACCGCACCAGTTCAGAGCTTCAATTATATACTGTTCGGCTCCTTCCACGAACCTGTTGGAATCGGTATCCTCGATCCTTATTATGAAATCTCCTCCGTGCTGCTTTGCATAGAGGTAATTGTAGAGTGCTGTCCTGACTCCTCCCATGTGGAGGGGTCCTGTCGGTGAAGGGGCGAATCTTACCCTTGTACGTCTTTCCATATGAAAATGCAGTTACTTGTACTCTATGCCTTGAGCAAAAGGGCTCATTATTGGCATAGACTGCAAAAATACTGCTTTTTGGTTTCTTGTCAAAGATTGGAATTACAATACTGCTAAGGAGGGCTTCTTTCAGGATATACTTGTGTGTTCCTTAGAGAGGATACCTCACGAAACGTGGTTTGACAAATGGAGTCATATTGTTATATTTGTACGACCAATTTTTCATTTACCAATTCAGGAAACTTACGATGTCAATCATTCAGAAACGAATGCTCCGGCTGATGGCCGCTGCTCTTATTCTGGTCCCCCTTTCATGCGGGAACAAAGATTTTAAGGTCAAAGGCGATTCCGTTATAGTACCGCTCCAGTCACTCAAGGAGGATGGCCCTTCGCAAGTGCGTCTGCAGGTTCTCGGTGAGAAACTGGTGCGCATT
Source organism: Bacteroidales bacterium UBA1237 (assembly GCA_002308935.1). Lineage (GTDB taxonomy): Bacteria > Bacteroidota > Bacteroidia > Bacteroidales > UBA932 > Cryptobacteroides. The sequence goes on from DBWN01000027.1 coordinate 661, forward strand.
TCAGCGACACCTGACAAGGTCTTCCATGACAGGAACAGCCTCGTGGTCCTTCCACAGAGCGGAAATACCCAATTCACGGTCGAGTCTGCAGACGGGGTGGTGAAAGTGTCCACATCCCAGATAAGCGTCTCATTGGATAAGGCCACCGGTAAGCTTTCATTCAA
>DBWN01000027.1:953-3066 GCA_002308935.1 Bacteroidales bacterium UBA1237
CAGACAGGAGAGTTCAACCACAAGGGACTCAATGAGGAACTCTATCAGTACAACACCAAGATCAGCGTCCCCTTCATAGTCTCATCAAGAGGATACGGTCTTCTTTTCGACGCTTATTCCCTAAGCCGTTGGGGAAATCCTGAGCCCTTCCAGCAGTTGGGCGCAGTCTTCAAACTGTATGACCTCGACGGCAAAGAGGGTGCTCTCACAGGAACTTACCGTTCAGGAGACGGCAAGGTTCTGGTCCAACGGGAAGACTCCCTTTATTATGAGAACGAGAGAGTGATAGCCAATCTTCCCAAGATGAGGCTGAAAGGTGCTACAGTGACATACGAAGGTGAGATTGAAGCCCCCGTTACGGGAGACTATTACTTCACTCAGTATTATGCTGGCTTCCAAAGCACGGAAATCGGTGGAGAAGAAGTCATGTCCAACCGCTGGCGTCCGGCTTGGAACCCCAACAGCTACCGCTATTGCGTGCATATGAACGCAGGTGAAAGGAAGAAAATAAAGGTGAACTGGGAACCGGACGGAGACGTCTCTTATCTGAGCGTCAAGGTTGCCGTTCCCCAGAGCGTTGAGGACCAGTCAAGGCTCAGCTTCTGGTCGGAGTTCGAACCCCAGATCGACTGCTATTTCATGGCGGGAGATGATTATGACGAGGTCATCAGCGGATACAGGACCCTTACCGGTAAGGCTTCTCTTTACCCCAAGTGGTCATTCGGATTCTGGCAGAGCAGGGAAAGGTACTCAACCCAGGACGAACTTGTAGGTACTCTTGCCGAAATGAGAAGAAGGCAGATCCCGGTCGACAATATCGTCCAGGACTGGCAGTACTGGCTGCCTGACCAGTGGGGAAGCCATGAATTCGACGCAGCACGTTATCCGGATCCTGAGAAGATGCTGGATGACGTCCACGCGATGAATGGAAGATTCATGATAAGCGTATGGCCGAAGTTCTACACCAACACTGACCATTACAAGGAACTCAAGGCCGCAGGGTATGCTTACACCCATTCGGAGGATACCAGCCTTGTCGACTGGCTCGGTCATGAGCAGTCTTTCTATGACGCATATGCAGAAGGCGGAAGAAAGATGTTCTGGCGTCAGATGGACGAGACCCTCTACAGCCGTTACGGCAAAAAGATAGACGCCTGGTGGATGGACGCCAGTGAACCTAACCTCAGGGACTGCCTCCCGATGGATTATCTCAAGTGGCTTCTCACTCCTACCGCTCTCGGACCTTCCACCGAGTATCTCAACGCATATTCCCTGGTGAACGCTGATGCCATATACACCGGACAGAGGGAAGTCAACCCCAATACCCGTGTCTTCCTTCTTACCAGGAACGGTTTCGCAGGATTGCAGCGCTATTCCACTGCTTCCTGGAGCGGCGATATCGGTACATCATGGTACGACATGAGGATGCAGATGGCGGCCGGTCTCAATTATTCCATGGCTGGTCTTCCTATGTGGGGTATGGATATCGGCGGATTCTCTGTAATGGACAAGTTCAACGCTGCTACCGGAGAATACATGATGACTGGAAAGGAGACCGAAGACCTCAAGGAATGGAGGGAACTCCAGACCAGATGGCATCAGTTCGGCACTTTCGTCCCTCTCTTCCGTGCCCATGGCCAGTGGCCCCAGAGAGAGCTCTGGAACATCGCACCCGAAGGAACGGATACTTACAAGTCCATCCTTTGGTACATGCAGCTGAGATACCGTCTGATGCCATACATCTACTCTCTGGCCGGAGCAGTGCACTTTGATGATTATACTATCATGAGGGGACTTCCTATGGACTTCCCGAAGGACAAAGAGGTCGTGGATCTTTCCGACCAGTGGATGTTCGGTCCCGCTTTCATGCCGTGCCCCGTGTATGAATACAAAGCCCGTTCAAGAAGTGTTTACTTCCCTGAAGGCGGATGGTATGACTTCTATACCGGAAAGTTCATCCAGGGCGGTCTTCGCAGCACCGTGGACGCACCTTATGAGAGGATGCCTCTCTACGTCAAGGCCGGATCTATCGTACCCATGGGGCCTGCGATGCAGTGGTCTGATGAGAAACCCGCGGATGACATACTGCTTGCAGTATATGCCGGCAAGGACG
>DBWN01000027.1:3175-3994 GCA_002308935.1 Bacteroidales bacterium UBA1237
GAGTTTGACGGAATGCTCAAGACCCGCAAGTTCCGTATCCTTGTCACTGATCCCCAGCACCCGAATGCATACGATCCCGATGCTCCGGGCAAGGTTGTAGAGTATAACGGAACTGCAGTTTCAGTGAACCTGTAATCCTCTAAAGGAACAGATAAGAATGGTAGAGGCTGGCCCATCCGGGTCAGCCTCTACTGGTTGGCTAGAATAGTTGGTTGTATTGTTACCCCTTTCGGGCTATCAAGTCCAGTGTCATTATTCGTGGTGACGTACCACCCTTCGGATGGCAGCGGTAGCTTCAAGCTCACTCTTGCTCTCTCCGGGTTCGATCACGAGTACAGGCTTCTGGTCATAGTGGAACTTCCTCTTGTTCTCAAGAGTGTTGAAGCCGACCTTGTTGATGTTGACTTCATCAGTGAGGGAGATTTCACCGTTGGCGTCATCATCTGACTTGTCTTCGTATTTGAAATCTCTAGGGATGAGGATGAGCTTTCCGACATTGGATCCGGTTATGCTGATGAGGTTCATCTTGAATCCTGTCGCGATGGCGGTTATCCTGATGGTGTCACCCGCTTCGGGATCATCATCATAGATAAGGCCTCTCTTGAACTTGTTCACCTTTCCGGTATATTCGGCGATCATGTCGCTGAGCTTGTTCAGCTCGTCCATCCTGAGGCCCTGCTCGTTGTTGCCGGCGGTTATGTTGATAAGAAGGTTCTTTGATGTCTTGAGGTCGAAGTCATTCAGAAGCGGAGACTCAAGCGCACCCTTGACCGCTTCCTCGAGACGGTTCCTTCCTGAACCCACTCCGCAGCCCATGAG
>DBWN01000027.1:4041-7142 GCA_002308935.1 Bacteroidales bacterium UBA1237
TTTGTGATGATTTCGATGATGCCGCGGACGGCTGTCGCGAGAACCTCATCCGCTTTCGGGAAGGCTTCCTGAACAAGCTGGTTGCCGAAATGCTCATAGAGCTTCTCGTTGTTTATGATGAGCAGGCTGTCCACGTTCTTCTCAAGTTCGTGGATACCGTCCACAGCCTTCGAAAGGAACTCGTCTCCTTCATTCTTGAAGGGGAGGGTCACAACCGCTACGGTAAGGATGCCGCGGTCTTTCGCCATCTTGGCGATGACAGGGGAGGCGCCGGTTCCGGTTCCTCCGCCCATGCCGGCGGTAATGAACAGCATCTGTGTGCCGTTGTCAAGGACTTTTTCTGCGACTATGTCCTGGCTTTCAAGGGCGGCATTGCGTGCCTTGGTGGGATTGGTTCCTGCTCCGAGTCCTTCACCAAGCTGTATCTTGATGGGGACTTCGCTTTTCTGAAGAGCCTGGGAGTCGGTATTGCAGACTATGAAGTTGCAGCCTTGTATCTTCTGCCTGTACATGTAGCTTACGGCGTTGCATCCGCCTCCGCCTACACCTATGACCTTTATCATGGAGTTCTCGGGAACCCAGCTCATGTCGACTATGTCGGGGGATGTGAAGTCTGTCATTGTATTTCCTCCTGATGTTTTTTCTTGTTGATACCTATGCCTCCTCGTTCTCCCTGTCTTCCATCGCTTCCTTGACGGATGCGCCTACGCCTTCGTAAAGGTTGCCTATTGTCTTTCCGACCTTGTCGAACCAGCTGATCTTACCGAAGTTGAAAGGTTTCCTCTCTTTCTTGGGTTTGGGCTCCTTGGGCGGCTTGGGCTTTTTGACCTTTTCTACGACAGGAACTTGCTCGTCAGTGAACAGCTTCCCCTGGCCTTCCTCGTCCTGAGGCTCTTCTTCCTGGGCGGGCTGGGGAGTGTAGTCTTCCTGAATGTTGTCCATTTCGGAGAACTTGTCCTTCTCCTCATCAGTCATGGAACTGTCGGCCTTGTCTATTGTTATTCCGTCTTCTTCTCCGAATACATGTTCGGGGGCGACTATGCAGTTGATAAGACCGTCAGTCTTGGCGGCCAGGATCATTCCGAGTGAACCGGTGGATGAGGTCTCATAGACTCCTGCGCATCCATGGGCGGAGAACAGGTGTCTGGGGATACCCTTCCTTACGTTGTATCCTGAAAGTTCCTTTATGTAGTTGGCGAGGTTGGCCATGTTGGCTCCTCCTCCGGTGATGACGACTCCGCTTCTGAGGCTGTCAGCGAGTCCGCTCTCCTCGATATGGTAGAGGATGGCGTCGATTATCTCCTTCTCCCTTGCTGTGATGATTTCGGAGAGGTATTTGACAGGAATCTGCTTGTAACCCATCTCCTCCTCTTCGATCTGTATGATCTTCTCGTCAAGGCTCTGCAGACGGTCAGGCTGGCAGGCGCCGTAGGCGAGTTTCAGGTTCTCGGCGAGACTCTCTGAGATCGAGCATTCGCTTCTGATGTCGGAAGTGATCACAGCACCTCCGAACGGGATGGCCGCATAATAACGCAGGATCCTTCCCTTGTAGATGGTCACGGAAGTCGCACCGCCTCCGAAGTCAATGAGTGCGACGCCGTTCTCCATTTCATCATCCTTGAGGACTGCCTTGGAGATCGTACCGGGGGTGAAGTACTTCTTGGCGATAGCGATACCGAGATTGTTGAACACCTTGTCGATTGTCTTCACTGCGCTCTTCTTTCCGATGAAGAGTTTGAAGTTGCCCTCGAAGGTCTGGCTGATCATGCCGATGATGTCATTTTCGATGAGCTGGAAATTCTCGTCATCGGAGAATGATTGGGCTATCGCGCCATAGAGTTCGTCCTTCTCGGGGTTCTGGAGAGGATAGTCGTCCTGCGCGAGGCTCTTCAGTCCTTCGACTTCTTCAGCTGAGATGCTCTCATCGGGATCAGTCCTTTCGACCTTTGCGTTGGCGATTTCCTGGCGGACATCGCATCTGGGAAGACCGACCACGACTTGCATGATCTTGATCTTGAGTTCGTCTTCTGCCTCGGCTACTGCCTCTTTTATCGGAGCCGAAGCTTTCTGAGGGTTGTAGACCGCACTGTTGCGGATGCCGTCAGAAGGCCTTTCCTTGTAGTAGAGTATCTGGATGTCTTCGCCGTTTATCTTGGCCACGGTAAGGGCGATTTTCGACGATCCCAGGTCCACTGCTGCTATGTATCTCTCTTCCATGATGATGAATTTTATATGCTCCCTGTATAATGTTTTGTGTTTGTCTATTTTTCCCGGCAGATGATCTGTCCGTCATACCTGACGTCCACGCTGGAATAATACCCCTTTTCCTTCGTGGGCTCGATGTATCTGTAGTAGGTCTCTATCGCGGAGAACTTTTCCATGAATCCGTCAGGCTTTCCGAAAAGGAACTTTTCCTTTCCTTCCCTCGGAGTCATGACAAGGTTCCCTTCCTTGTCGACATGGATTTTCGCGATGGTCTCGTTCCAGAACCTGTCATGGTTTATGTATCGGAGAAGATCCAATATACCTGAAAGCCATTCCTTTTCCTTGTCGGTCTTGGCCTCACCTTTGAATCCGGCTTCTTCGCTGATCGGGATGTCTCCCTCAATCACCGGAATCTCTTTCGAGTAATCGTCCTTCATCGGGAAAAGGAATCCGTTCTCGTCCGCATAGAAACCTCCGTTCTTGGTCTTGAAAAGTACCATAGGGGCCCTTTGGGTCACGTCAACATGAAGTACTCCGTCAAGAGTGATGTAAGCCTGCGAGGTTCCCACTGCGCTTCTTCCTTCAATTGCAGTTTCTATCTTTTTGAGGTTGACGCTGTCCATTTTTTGGCCCAGATACACTCCGTATCCTTCTTCAATGAACCTTTTCACGTCTTCCTGTGAAACGAAAGACAGAGAAGCGCTGTCAAGGATGTTCACTTCAAGTCCTGTGCAAGCAGTCAGGAGACGGTCACTGCTGCTCCTCTTACTTACAAGGACGATGAGGAACACGACGAGCGCCGTGATCCCAAAGGTGATGGCTATGCGGTATGAGTTCTTCATACTGTGTCCTTATTCCGTTTCCTTGACTCTTTGTGAGAGCATTTCAGTGATGGG
>DBWN01000187.1:0-1342 GCA_002308935.1 Bacteroidales bacterium UBA1237
CGAACTGGTTGATTATTGCGGAATCTTTCATATATTTGCATGTTAAGCGGACCAGTCCCGCATTGAATGCGATGTTCAGAAAACTGAGAAATGCCCTGAAGGGCTTCAAGATGACGATGAAGATGAAGATCTGCCTGAGCCTCATCCTCATCGGCGTGGTCCTTCTTGACTCCAGCATCATATCGATACTGGCGTATTCGAGGATGAGCACTTACGTGTCAGAACTCATCGCCGACAACATAAATTCCATCAATGTAGCCCAGAGGCTTACAAGCGCGACTGACAAGTACAACCTCGAGATCCTGGCGGTCGTGGGCGACGAGACGACCAACCGTCTTCCGGATTTCAACCAGGCGGAGTTCGTGGCTCACTGCGATTCGCTCCGTTCCACCCTCAGTTCCGTGAACATGGCTCATCTCGCCGACTCGGTGATGTACTCCTACTCGGCTTACATGCTCACTTCTTTGGAGCTTCCGCAGGTCATCGCCAGCAACTTCATAGATTCCCGTACATGGTACTTCAATCGTCTTCAGCCGGTGTACAACCGTCTGCGCGGGGATATTGACGTGATGAACACCGCAATTTACAATGACCTGAAGAAGAACTCCGCCACATTCGACAGGGGATTCTACAGGAGTGTGATCCCCGGAGCGGTAGCCATCGGAGTGGGGCTTCTGCTGGTCATCCTGCTGCTGTCCTTCCTGCTCTCATATTATGTCAATCCTGTGTACAAGATGCTGAAAGGCTTCGACAATTACAGGACTGTCGGAAGCACGTATTCCGTGAGTTTCGACGGAGATGACGAACTGCAGGAACTCAACGGCAACATTACCGAAGTCGTAGAGGAGAACAGGCAGCTCAAACGCCGTCTCAAGGGTTTGAGGGAAGCCTTGGGCAAACAGACCCCATCCCAGTAGGAGGAGGGACAAACCGCCAACGGCACAATGAATCTGAAAGTCATATCAAGGAATGTGGGAACGGCTCTGCTCGTGAGTGCGCTCTTCATGTTCCTGTCGATTATCGTTTCCATGATGAACGGTAATGACAGTGCGCTTTCGGCTCTTATCATAAGCTTCATCATAACATTCTCAGTCGGTATCTTCCCGTTCATTTTCGTGAAGAGGACTCCGAACATTTCGCTGAAGGAAGGATACCTCATCATCGTCCTTTCGTGGGTGCTCTCGTTCATTTTCGGGATGCTGCCTTATGTGCTTTGGGGCGGTCCGTTCACGGTCGTGAACGCATGGTTCGAAAGCGTGTCCGGCTTCACGACAACCGGTGCGACCATCCTCGAGAATGTTGAAGGGCTTCCCAGAAGCCTTCTTTTCTGGAGAAGTTCGAC
>DBWN01000187.1:1377-6059 GCA_002308935.1 Bacteroidales bacterium UBA1237
CCGGTGAAGCTCCGCCTTTCGAACATGGAGCTTTCGTCACTTTCCAAGGAGGGCTACAGGAAGCAGTCCAACAGGATAGTGTACATCTTCACTATCGTGTATCTGGCCATGAACCTTTCTTCGTTCATCCTCTACCGGATCGCCGGGATGTCCACTTTCGATGCCATCAACCATGCATTCAGCGTAAGCGCAACGGGAGGCTTCAGCACGAAGAACACCTCGATCGGATACTTCAATTCGCCCGCGATCAATCTCATCACCATCCTCTTCATGCTGATGAGTTCCACTCACTTCGGGATAACATACATGATCTTCGCGACAAGGTCACTCAAGCCCCTCAACAATCCTGTGCTGAAATATTACCTGGGACTCCTCATCGCATTCTCCATCATGGTCGCAATGTCCCTGAAGTTCCATGGTGTCGCTCCTACTTGGGATTCGGCGTTCATGGATGCTGTATTCCAGGTGATATGCTACGCTTCGACGACGGGATTCGCCATTACCGACAACTCCACATGGCCGATCTTCCCGAGCGTGATTCTGGTTGTCGCCGGCATGCAGTGCGGTATGGCGGGATCCACCACGGGCGGACTCAAGAGCGACAGGGTCCTTCTTCTTTTCAAGTCAATCCGCCGTCACCTCAGGATGAGCGTTTCCCCGACCAGCGTGCTGGGCATCAAGATGGGAAAGAACATGATGAAGGATGAAGACGTCTACCCCCATGTCTTCTATGTGGCGGTATTCTTCCTCCTTGCTGTCGCTTCCTACCTGCTTCTGCTTCTTTTCTGTGAGAATGACTCCAACGCCCTCAGCGGAACTATCGCGACGATCTGCAATGTCGGCCCCGGCTTGGGTGAAATCGGTTCCATGGGAAATTATGACCTGGAACCCGTGCCGGCCAAGATAATATACACCGTAAACATGCTTCTCGGACGACTCGAGATATATCCTGTCATGGCCGTCGTCCTTATGATACTGCATCCTAAAAGCAAGTGATCCAATGGATTCAAGAGAATTCCTTTACCGGAAATTCCTCTCCTGCATGGAGTATGACCCTACTCCCTGCCAGGAAAACTTCCTGCGCCGGATGGCCCGTTTCTCGACCACCGACGACGGGGATATACTTGTTGTGAACGGATATGCGGGTACAGGCAAGACCACTGCCGTGGCTGCGGTCATTTCAGCACTTTCTTCCCTTGAGGTGAGCTGCATACTGCTGGCCCCTACTGGAAGGTCCGCCAAAGTCCTTTCTTCTTATACTGGAAGGCCGGCTTCGACCATACACCGCCATATCTACAGGCAGGGGGCGGTTTCCGAGGACGGTACTGCAAGGTTCACAATCGCTCCCAACAAAGCGAAGGACGCGGTTTTCTTTGTGGATGAGGTGTCGCTTATCGGTATCGAGCAGGGGGAAGGAAGTTCCATTTTCGGTGAAGGGAACCTCCTTGAGGACCTTATCCGATTCGTCAGGTCCGGAAGGGACTGCAAGATAGTTTTGATCGGTGACTCCGCCCAGCTTCCTCCTGTTGGGCTTGACAGAAGTCCTGCACTTTCTCCCGAGTACATGAGTTTCGCAGGGGGAGCGGATTTCGTCACCCTCACGACCGTTGTCCGTCAGCAGTATGACAGCGGTATACTCCTTAACGCCACAAGGGTGAGGGAACTCATCACGGCCGATTCGCATGAGGACATCCCCTCATCATCGCTGGGCCTGGTGACTGAAGGGCTCACTGACGTGTCGAGGATAGGCGGAGGGGAATTGATAGATGAGATTTCCGCAGCGTTCGACACTTTCGGAGAGGACCAGACAGTGATCCTCTGCCGCTCGAACAAGAGGGCCAACAGGTACAACGCGGGCATCCGTTCGCAGGTGCTTTTCCATGAGGAGGAACTCGTCAAGAACGAGAAGCTGATGATAGTGAAGAACTGCTACCATTTCCTGGAAAAGGTGGAGCAGATGGACTTCATTGCAAACGGCGACATAGCGTACCTCCAGAAAGTGTCCAACCATACTGAGCGCTACGGGCTCCATTTCGCGGATGCGAGGCTTGTGTTCCCTGATTACGGGGACGCCTATGTGAAGGCCAAGATATGCCTTGACACCCTGATGAGCGAGTCCCCTTCACTCGGAAGGGAACAGAGCAACGCCCTTTTCAAGGGAGCCTGGGAGGACTATTCGCACCTTGGGTCAAAGAAGAAGATATATGCGGCGATGAAAGAGGACCCCTTCTTCAACGCCCTCCAGATAAAGTACGCTTCGGCTATAACCTGCCACAAGTCCCAGGGTGGACAGTGGGACTGCGTCTTCATCGACAATCCTTTCTGGCAGGACACCCTTTCGCTGGATGACCTGAAGTGGCTCTACACCGCTATGACAAGGGCAGTGAAGAAACTGTATTTCGTGAACTTCAAAGACGGCCTTTTCGTCTGAAAACAGAGTACTTGAATTATGGAAGACTTCATGGCAAAGGTGGTGGCTTACATCATCGTGATTTTGGGGCTTGCCGCGGCAGCGGCGCTGGAAGCGGCTCCGCCTTATATCGCATGGAAGCGTTCCGGAAACGGGAAACGGGTACTGAAAGTGGTGCTCATTGAGATTTTCCTCACGCCGGTCGGCGGTTTCATTGCGGCGTTCCTCACCAAGAGGACACAAAAGGGAAACATAAAAAACGGACAAATATGAGAAGATTGTTTGCAACCATTTCGTTGGTCCTCCTTGCAGGAGCAGGTCTCTTCGCGCAGGAGTTCAACGATGTGCCCAGGCTCTGGAAATGGGTCGGTAAGGATGAAGTGGCTTTCACCTATGACGGATCGTTCAAGGGTGAGAAGGATTTCGTGGTGAACGCGAAGAAAGGTACCGTGAGGACAGGGATTTCCTATCCCGCTAAATACACTACTGTGCCGATCAGGCCGCAAGGAGCGGTGAACCTCACTTTCTCTCCCGACTCCACGATGCTGGCTTTCACAAGGAACAACGACCTTTGGGTCGTCGACATCGAGAGCGGCAAGGAAAGGCGCCTCACCTATGACGGCAGCGACCTTATACTCAACGGTTACGCCTCCTGGGTATACTATGAGGAAATCCTCGGAAGGGCTTCCAATTACCGTTCATTCTGGTGGAGCCCCGATTCCAAGTACATAGGCTTCTACAGGTATGACAACACCAGGGTCCCCATGTTCCCGATTTATTCCCCGAAGGGACAGGACGGAAGCCTCCGCCTTACGCGTTATCCCAAGTGCGGGGAGGAGAACCCTGAGGTCAGCATCGGAATTGTGGACGTGTCCGCTTATGACGGAACGGGCAGGCCCGAGATCGTCTGGGCTGACTTCGATCCGAAAGAGGACCAGTATTTCGGTACTCCTTTCTGGGGAGATGACAGCAAGGAGTTCTTCATAAGCCGTGAACCGCGCCTCCAGAACACTCTGGACCTGTACAGCGTTTCACCCGTGACCGGTGCGAAGAAGCATATCTACCATGAGCAGTACAAGACATGGCTCGACTGGATAAGCGGCATGGTCTTCACCTCCAAGGGCCTTTACATGGTCAGGGAGTTCGAGACCGGATGGCAGCAGATATATTTCCTTTCATATGACGGCAATGAGTTCAGGCGTCTCACCGACGGCCCCAACTGGAGGGTGACTCTCCAGAGGGTTGACGAGAAGACAGGAGACGTTTACTTCATCGCCAACAGGGAATCCACCGTCAGGAAGGCTCTCTACAAGGTGGACGCCAAGGGTACTGTCACTCCTCTTACTGACAGCAGGTACACCGTCTCTTCGGTGAGATTCTCCGACGACGGGAACTGGTTCGTCTGCTCCCTGTCCAATTTCACAACTCCCGAAAGGACCTGGCTGGTTGATACCAAGAACGCTCCCAAGGTCGACTACACTGTGGCCAGGAGCGGGAAATGGGCAAGGCTCATCTCCGATTCGGCGGGACCGGATCTGGATCTGGGCAAATACGCCATTGCGCAGAACATCACCATGACGACTTCGGACGGTCTGGTGCTCCCGGCATATATCATATATCCGAAGAACTTCGATCCTTCGAAGAAGTATCCCGTCCACATGGACATTTACGGAGGTCCCGATACTCCTCAGGTGTCTGACAGGTGGATGCGTCCTTCCGAGTCCAACCAGTGGTGGAGTGAGAACGGTATCATTGAGATAACCGCCGACTGCAGGGCTTCCGGACACAACGGCCGCCTCGGTCTGGACCAGATTTACCGTCAGCTTGATGAAGTGGAAGTCAAGGACTTCGTGGAGTGGGCCGAATACCTGAAGAGTCTCCCGTATGTCAACGGTGACAAGATCGGAGTGGAAGGATTCTCTTTCGGAGGGACCATGACTTCACTTCTGGTGATGGACCATCCTGACGCTTTCCATTACGGAATAGCCGGAGGCGGCGTCTATGACTGGGCACTCTATGACACCCATTACACTGAGAGGTTCATGGATACTCCTCAGGCGAACCCCGAAGGCTACGAGAAGACCAAGGTCATCAACCATGCCAAGAACTATCCTGTAAACTACGACGATCCCGAACCGGAGAACGGGAAGGTCGAGCCCGTCATGCTGAAGATAACCCACGGAACAGGTGACGACAATGTCCATTTCCAGAACACGCTCCAACTTGTCGATGAACTGATGAAGGAAGGCAAGAAGTTCGAGCTGATGATCTA
>DBWN01000187.1:6097-18300 GCA_002308935.1 Bacteroidales bacterium UBA1237
GGCTCAAGTACCTGAAAGGGGAGTAGGATATTCTCTTTTGACTGACTGATTGAAGATTCCGCGGCGGGAAAATGTTCTCCTGCTGCGGAACTTTTTATTTACTGGGTTTCCGGCAGACGAAAAGCCACCTGCCGTCTTTCCCGCGGGGATTCTGCGAGCAGTGAACGGGGCATCCCACTATCATGAATTCCCCTCCGGAAGAAACTCCCGTCTTCTTCGCCAGCTCTTCGCTGCTTAAAGGTATGTCCTTGGCCAGGACATCCGCCTTCGGGAACTCTTTCCCGATGGCTTTGATGTTGGAGGAAGAAAGCGGAAGAACCCGTATTATCTTGAGCGCCCTTCCCATCAAAGGGGATTCTTCGCTACGGGAGTCTTTTCCTCGTATGAAGTACAGATGTGCTGAAGGAGCGGCTTTGGCGATACCCCAATGAGAAGACATCCAATTGAATAGACCGGCTTTGGATATCGCTTTGCCGGGAATGAAGAGCGAGGCTTCTTCCCTTGCCAATTCTTCAATGGAATTCTCCGATTCCAGGAAAGATGGGACGCACTCTTTCTCTGCACTGATAGGCAATGAGATTTCCTCTCCTCCTTCATTCACAAACAGAGTCGCTTCGCCCTCGTAACCTCTGCTTATCCGGATGAGAAGTTCCTTGCATTCCCCTTCGTGCCCAATCACATGGACTTCTCTCACTCCCTTTCCGAGCCTTGAGACCACCATCGGGATATCCGCCATGGGGGATAGTTTCATGAGCACTTCGGGGCTTTCACCAAGAAGGGAAGGCATCAGAGGAATCACGTCCGGTGAACAGTCCTCAAGCAGAAAGACTTTCTTTCCGGAGGAGGACCTTCTCGCGGGATCAAGGAATATGATGTCCGGTCTGAAATCTTCCAGAAGGCTCCTTATATGACGTGAATTCACTTCCTCGGGGACATTGTCAGGGACTACCATGTGAGAAGAGAATCGCACATTCTCCCTTCCGAGTTTCCTGAAATTGTATTGTACTGCGTCTGACAGCTTGCTGTCGGCTTCGTTGTGGAGGACTTCCTTCGCTTTCAGAGAGAATGCCCAGGAGTCGACTCCGGCTCCTCCGGTGAGGTCCGCGATACGGAATCCTTCACCAGCGATGCGTAGGGCTATGGAGGCTTTCAGAAGAGCCGTGACCTCTGAACTGCACTGCTCAGTGCACAGCGTACCGGGGTAGATGAGCCCTCCCGTGGTCCATGAAGGCACTTTCTTCTCCATCCTTTTCCTGCCCTCGATGGTGCCGACGACTGCGTCCATGTCGACCTCCGGCCATTTGCTTCTTGAGAGCAACAGCCTCACGGGGTCCTCGCCCCCATGTGCGGAGATGAATTCCTGTATGATGTCGTAATTTGGCATGAAAACAATACCTCAAACCGTCCGCTAATATACCAATAATGATCTGCAATCCGTCTGAGGAACGCCGCATTTGTGCTCCTTTGCTGCCCTTAAGGAAGAATATAAGCCTCCGGTATTCCTTTTTTGAGGCGTTTTGGTTATATTTGCATGAATGTACTAGGTCGCTTACCGGTACATGAAAGACTTGAAATCCAAAAATATCACATTTCAATATGGCACTAGACTACAATGAGGTCGCCAAGACCTGGCTCGAAGGAGATTTCGATCCCGAGACCAAATGCAAAATCATCGAACTGAGGAACAACGATCCCGCCATGTTCGAGGACGCTTTCTACCGTAATCTCGAATTCGGTACCGGCGGACTCCGTGGAATCATGGGAGTAGGTACCAACAGGATGAACAAATACATCGTCGGTATGGCTACCCAGGGACTCGCAAACTACATGAAAGCCAAGATCGGAGGCCCCCTGAGCGTATGTATTTCATATGACAGCCGCAACGGCAGCAAGGAGTTCGCAAAGATCACCGCTGACGTCCTTTCGGCCAACGGAATACACGTTTACCTCTGGGAGAACATCAGGCCTATTCCGCTCCTCAGCTATTCAGTCCGTTCCAAGAAGGCCAACGCCGGAGTCATGATCACCGCTTCCCACAACCCCAAGGAGTACAACGGATACAAGGTGTTCTGGTCAGACGGTGCCCAGATCACTTCTCCCGTAGACAAGGAGATCGTCGCCGAAGTGCAGAAGATTTCCGACCCTTCAATGGTGAAGTTCACCTCCGATGAGGAGAACGGCGGAATCGAGCTCATGGGCAAGGAAATGGATGACAAATATTTCAACGACGTCCTTTCGCTTATGCTCTCTCCCGAATCCAGGGAAAGGCATTCCGACCTCAAGATAGTCTATACCCCTATCCACGGAAGCGGTGTGCGCATTGTTCCCGAGGCCCTTTCAAGGCTTGGATTCAAGAAGATCTACCATGTCCCCGAGCAGGACATCTCCGACGGAAACTTCCCGACGGTCATGTCCCCGAACCCCGAGGAGCCTTCAGCCCTCAAGATGGCTATCGCTGTCGCTGACAAGGAAGGCGCCGACATCGTAATGGCTACCGACCCCGATGCCGACAGGATGGGTATCGCAGTGAGGGACGATTCCGGAAAGATGGTCCTCTTCAACGGAAATCAGACCGGTGCCATGCTTACCTACTACATCCTTACCCGTTGGAAAGAACTCGGCAAACTCGATCCTTCCAAGTACATGGTGAAGACCATAGTCACCACCGAACTCATCGCGAAGATCGCCGCAAGCTTCGGCGTTCCCTGCTACAATGTGCTGACCGGATTCAAGTACATCGCTGACGTAGTCCGTCAGAAAGAAGGCAAGGGCGAGTTCATCTGCGGTGGCGAGGAAAGCTACGGTTTCAACGTAGGAGAGTTCGTCCGTGACAAGGACGCTCCCATCTCATGCTGCTTCGTCGCAGAATGCGCCGCTTGGGCCGCTGACCAGGGCCTTACCCTTTATCAGCTTCTCCAGAAGATCTACAAGGAGTATGGTTATCGCAAGGAAGGCCTCGTATCTTTGGTACGTAAAGGAAAGACCGGAGCAGAGGAAATCCAGAAGATCATGGTCGACATGAGGGCCAATCCTCCCAAGGACCTTCTCGGATCCAAGGTCACCAAGGTCATTGACTACCTCGACACAGCCGCAACCGGACTTCCTTCATCCAACGTCCTGCAGTTCTTCGATGAGGCCGGTGACGTGGTTTCAGTACGTCCTTCCGGAACTGAGCCTAAGATCAAGTTCTACTTCAGCGCCGCCGGTGACGATGCCGACAAGAAGATCGAGAGCCTGAAGGAGCAGTTCGTAAGCTAGGCCCCAATCTCTGTTCATTATCGGACGGTTCCGGACCAGTTCCGGGACCGCCCGTTTCACTTCCGAACCACAATAAGATGAGACATTCAGCCGAAGTTTTCATATCGCTGTCCCTGATGACCTTGTGCCTTGCAAGCGGAGCTCAGACCCAGCCCTCGTATGCATGTCTGAGAGCCCCTTCCCCGATCAAAGTTGACGGTTCCCTTTCCGAGAAAGCCTGGCAGCTTGCCCAGCCGCTTTCACCTCTTCAGGACATACGTGGAGGGGATATGCCCTCTCCGACCAAAGCCACTTCTTTGAAGATGCTTTGGGATGACGAATACCTCTACATCGGAGCATATCTCGAGGAGGATGACATCATCGCCAACATAACCGGCCGTGATGAAATCATATGGAAGGAGAACGATTTCGAGGTGTTCCTGGATCCTGACGGTGACGGGGTGGGGTATTTCGAGTTCGAGTTCAGCGCCAAAGGGGAAATCCTGGACCTCATGATGAGCAAGCCCTATTCCCAGGGCGGTAACTTCTACTCACATTGGGACTGTCCCGGTCTCCAGATAAAGACGTCGGTGGACGGGACTCTCAACAAGCATTCCGATAAGGACAAGGGCTGGACATTGGAGGTGGCCATACCGCGTAAGGCCATGATGTGGGGCTTTGACGAGCCTTCGGCTTATCCGACATGGAGGATGAACTTCTCCAGGGTCGAATACTTGAACGGTCCCGGGAAACCTGAGGAGAACTGGGTATGGTCCCCGACCGGGAAGGTGGACATACATATACCTTCTTTATGGGGATGGGTCCATTTCGTGGATGTGAATGCAGGGGAAGCGATCATCAAATGATCATGCTCTCCGATAAATGTGAGAAGGATGACCACGCGGTCATCCTTCACTTTTTTCTCTGGTCTGGAAATCCTTGCACCATTCTTTGATCGGGCAGGAAGAACACTTGGGATTCCGTGCCGTGCAGGTGTACCTGCCGTGGAGTATCAGCCAGTGATGCGACTTCGCCCTGTCTTCTATGGGGATGTTCTTTTCAAGGTCCTTTTCAACTGCGGCAGGAGTCTTGCCGGTCGAAAGGCCTATCCTGTGCGATACCCTGAAAACATGGGTGTCCACCGCTATCACGGGTTTGTCGTAAACGATTGAGGCTATCACGTTCGCGGTCTTCCTTCCCACTCCAGGAAGAGTCTGCAGGGCGTCTATGTCAGAGGGTACTTCTCCTCCGAAATCGCTCAGAAGCTTTTGGGCCATTCCGATAAGGTGAGCGGTCTTGCTGTTGGGGTATGAGATGCTCGAAACCAGAGGGTATAGTTCCTCGAATGAGGCTTCCGCCATGGACTTTGTGTCAGGGAAGACGGCGAATATCCCGGGTGTGGTCATGTTCACCCTTTTGTCCGTGCATTGGGCTGAAAGGATGACCGCCACAAGAAGCTGGAACGGGTCCTTGTAGGTGAGCTCTGTCTGTGCCAGCGGCACATTCTCCCTGAAATACTCCAGTATGCCCTGGAACCTTTCCTTCCTTGTCATCGTCTAGATGGTGAGGGCGAGGTCTATGACATCGTCATCGACCTGCTCGGTGCATTTCTCATCCTTGCAAACGAACACCCTTCCGCGGTACTTCTCAAAGATGTCCCTGTGGTGGGTTACCATGATGATGGCGGTGCCTTCGGCATTGATGCCGCGCAGGAGTTTCATGATGCCGTCAGCGGTCTCGTTGTCGAGGTTTCCGGTGGGCTCGTCGGCGATGATGACTTCGGGTTTGTTGAGGAGTGACCTCGCTATGGCGACCCTCTGCTGCTCTCCTCCGGAAAGCTGATGAGGCATCTTGTGGGCTTTGCTTGACAGACCTACGCTTCCGAGCACTTCGGCGATCCTGTCGGAAATGGCTTTTGAATCTTTCCATCCTGTCGCTTTGAGGACGAACTCGAGGTTGCTCTCCACGCTCCTGTCCATCAGCAACTGGAAGTCCTGGAAAACGACTCCGAGCTTCCTTCTGAGGTATGGGATTTCCTTTTCCTTTATCTTCCCGACGGAATAGCCGCAGACCATGGCTTCACCTCCTCCCAGAGGGTTTTCCGCTATCATCGTGCGGATGATGGAGGTCTTTCCTGTGCCGACTTTTCCCACAATGTACACGAAGTCTCCGGGCTGGACTTCCATGTCCATTCCATAAATCACGGTGTTCTCGCCGTTGATTATGTCAGCGTTCTTGAATGAAATGACCGGATTGGTCCGGGTAGTGTTCTCTTCCATCTGAAAAAAACTTCTTTGCTAGCGTTTCCGTGGCTCGAAAATTGAGGTCACATTGCACAAATATAAATTATATTTTCCGTAAATTTGTAAATCAAACCGGATTTCATATGAGATTTCACAAGATGGCGGTTCCACTACTGGCCGCAACTCTGATATCGATTTCGGGAGGCCCGCTTCTCAGGGCCCAGGATTCCCGCCGCGAACAGTTCCGACATGCTCTTTCGATGTACGAGAGGGGACTGTATTCTGACGCGAGGGCTCTGTTCAGCGCGATGGCTCCCGATGCCCAGTCCGAAGGTTATGAGGTGCTCTGCGCCGCGACATTGAGGACAGAGGGGTACGAGACCATGATATCGAATTATCTTGACAAGTATCCTTATTCAGGACTGGCCCCCCTCATCCATTACCGCTACGGGCTGAATCTTTTCGATGATGAGGAGTACCGGAAGGCCGGAGAAGAGTTCTCCAGCTTCACGGTTAAAGACCTCCCGAAGGACTACGCTACGGAGTACACCTTCAAGTCAGCGTACAGCGATTTCGGGACGGGCGATTATGACGGCGCTCTCCACGGGTTCTCGAAGGTGATGTCAATGCCCAGGAATGATTTCACGGCCCCGTCCCAGTACGCCACCGGTTACATCTGGTACGAGAGGGAGGATTTCAAGGAGGCTCTCGAGTGGTTCAACCAGTCGGTCAAGGACCCCCGCTTCGAAGAGATGTCCAACTACTACATCATGGAGTGCCACTTCATGATGAAGGACTACAACTATGTGACCGCTCATGGCGCTGACATGTACGGCAGAGTCCCTGAGGAGCGCAAACCCCATCTTGCGAGACTCATTTCAGAAGCATACCTTGTCAAGGGCGACGCCGCCACGGCAAGGGAATACTACGACGAGATCCGTGACACTCCAGGAAAGGAGAGAGGAGACTACTTCTATGCCGGTTCCCTCCTTTATGCGACGAAGGATTATCAGGGTGCCATCGACAATTACACCAAGATGACCCACAGGACGGATTCCATCGGTCAGGTGGCTAACTACAATCTGGGTTACAGCTACATCCAGACCAAGAACAAGGTCGCGGCTCTTTCCGCATTCAAGGACGCGGCGCAGGCCAAGTACGATCCCACCATGCAGGAGGACGCGTTCTTCAACTGGGCCAAGCTCGCCTTCGACATCAATACCGACAGCTCAGTCTTCGATGAATACATAAAGAAGTATTCCGACAAGGTGAAAGGCCAGCAGATCTACGCTTACCAGGCTGTGGCAGCCCTCTACAACCATGACTATGAGGCTGCGGTCGCTGCATATGACAACATCGATGAGCTGGACCAGAACATGGTAGGCAACTACATGAGGGCCAATTACCTGAGAGCGAACCAGCTGATCCGTAACTCTTCTTACCGCAGCGCTGTCCCTTGCCTGAAGGCGGCAGCCTACTATTCTGACAAGCACAGTTCTTTCAACCAGCTCGCACGTTACTGGCTCGCGGAGGCATACTACAGGGACGACCAGTTCGCCCAGGCGAGGTCCCTTTTCAATGAACTGCACAACCTCTCCGCCCTTGAAGGGAAACCGGAAGGCAAGCTCATCCCTTACAACATCGCTTACTGCTACTTCAAGGAAGGCAATTACGACATGGCTTCCAAGTGGTTCTCCGAATACATCGCCGATTCAAGGGCGACCAACCGGAAGGACGCGATGACCAGGAACGGGGACAGCCACTTCATCAGGAAAGATTACAAGGGAGCGATTTCGGCTTACGGAGATGTGATCTCCGCTTATCCCGCCCTTGATGACATGTACCCTTATTACCAGAGCGGTATAGCATACGGGCTCTCGAACAATCTTCCTAAGAAGATCGAGATCCTCTCCAATGTGGAGAAAGCCAGGAACACGGTTCCTTTCTATTCTGAGACACTCTTCGAACTGGCGCGTGCTTATGCCGACTCCAAGAACGAGGACAAGGCTATGCAGAGCTACCGAAAGCTCAACAGCGAGACCAAGGACAGCACCTTCATGGCCAGGGCACTGATCGGAATGGGAATGATTTCAAGGAACAGGGCAAGGTATGATGAGGCTCTCGGCTACTACAAGAAGGTGGTCGAGCAGATGCCTTCTTCGGCTTATGCTGAAGACGCGCTTCTCGCCATTGAGTCTATCTACCAGACCCGTCAGGAACCTGAAAAGTATCTCGCTTATGTCGAGACACTTGACCCCAAGAAAATCAAGATCGAGGGCAATCCCGAGGATATGCTCTTCAATGCCGCCGAGCAGATCTTCCTTGCCGGCAATTATCAGAAGGCGATAGTCTCTCTGGAATCCTACATAGACAAGTACCCCCAGGGACGTTTCGTCCGCAGCGCCGACTTCTATCTGGCTGAAAGCCTGAGGATGGAAGGGAAGATCGACCAGGCCTGCGATTATTACAAGATGGTGATGGAGTCCGGAGACGCCTCGTTCGCTGAAATTTCCGCCCTCAATTTCGCCAACCTCTCTTACGGCCTCGAGAAATGGAACGACGCTTATGAAGGATACGACATGCTCCTTTCCATCGCCAGGATGGACGCCAACAAGCGTACCGCCAAGGCCGGCCTCATGAGGTCCGCCTTCGGAGGAAAGAGAAACGCTGAGGCGATTTCGTGGGCTGATGAAGTGCTGATCGACGCCCAGAGCAGCCAGGATCTCAAGAGGGAGGCTGACTTCATCAAGGCGAAGTCCTATCTGGCGAGCTCCGACCGTGACAACGCGTTCTCTCTGTTCCGTAAGCTGTCCAAGCAGCCCAAGACCGCTGAAGGCGCCGAGTCGGCTTATCTTCTCATCCAGGACAGCTACGACCAGGGTGACTTCAAGAGCGTAGAGGACCAGGTGTTCGCTTTCGCCGATGCCGGATCTTCACAGACCTACTGGCTCGCCAAAGCTTTCATCCTTCTCGGTGACTCATATGTCGACAGGGATGACCTTGAGCAGGCGAGGGCGACCTTCGAGAGCGTCCGTGACGGATACAAGCCTACGGGCGATTCCGATGACGTGCTTGACAGCGTCAGGATGAGGCTGGAGAAACTCTCCCAACTTGAGAACTAGTCCGTAACCGCAAAGAAATTCAAAGCGATGAAGATTATTAAGACAATTCTTCCCCTTGCGGGACTTTGCATATTCGCAACCCTCTCCGCCCAGAATCTCAACCCTACCGTTGAGGTGACCAATGAATATGAGGGCAAGCTCCTTGAGGTACACAAACCCCTCCAGGAGATGGCGGTTCCGGATTCCCTGATGAGGTTCGATCTGGATTTCGATTACTCTGTTTTCGAACCCAAGTACGCAGGTGCGGCTGATTTCGCACCGTACCTCATGGAAATGAGGCCTATAAGGGAAGTCTACACCGGTCAGAAACTTTTCGTCAAAGCTGGTGCGGGCCTAGCTCTGAACACGAGGGCCAACGTGGTCTTCAGCCCTGAAATCAAGGGTCCCTTCTTCGTGAACGTCTACGGTGACCACAAGGGCTTCTTCGGGAAATACCGCTACATAGACCAGTATACCCTCAAGAAGACGGATTCCGATCCCAAGACATATTCCGGTTATGACATGGCCAACGACGCCGGCGTCACCGGAGGGTACGATTGGGCTACCGGTGGAGTGAAGTTCGACATCCGGTATGAAGGAATCCATACCAAGTCCTTCTTGACGAAAACCGGCATGAACCTTTTCGGAGGTACTCTCTCCTTGGCTTCAAACAGGGACTACGATCGCCAGTTCATCTATGACGCTGGAGTGGACGTGAAGTTCGGTAAGGACGCCTACAGCGCTACATCCGAGAGCCTCGGTCTTCTGGACGTGCTGTTCAAAGGCACTTTCGGACCTCAGCTGAGCTATCATAACAGCATCCTTGCCGATGTGAGCTTCAAGTACAACCTCTACAACGGAATCTTCGACGCCACCGTAGGTGAAGTGTCAGTCACTCCGAAGTACCTGTTCAACAGCAACGCTTTCTCCGCTTCGCTGGGAGTGAGGATCGGTTATGTCTTCAACACCGGAGAACCTTACATGGGATTCCAGATAGGGAAGGCCAACAGCCAGATTTTCTATCCTGATGTGAAGATCGCTTATCATGCCATACCCGAGAAGCTGAACCTCTTCGCCAGCGTCACCGGCGGTGATATCATAAACTCCTACACGGACATAAAGAAGGATTACCACTTCTTCAACGCCTGGATGGGCATGGGCCAGTCCCCGCTGCTTGACAATACAAGGATCCCCTTGAGGGTCGAGGCCGGTCTTGAAGGCAACGCCAGCTCCAAGTTCCGTTACCGCCTTTCCGGCGGATACACGAGGGTCAGGAACGGCCTTCTCGACGCAATGTCGATAGGGGAGAGCGGAGTCACCTACCAGAAGTACAACATGGCTTTCGCTGACTTCAGGATGGCCTATGACGGGAAACCTTTCCTTGTGGACGGAGGACTCAGCCTCAAGGCTACTGACATCTACAAGAAGGAGAGGACCGCTTTCGAACCCGCGAAGTTCAGCGGCAACATCCGCTTCCGCTACAATTACCGTGACAGGATTATCGGAGGCCTGACTCTCGAAGGCGCTTCATCAAGAAGGGGGCACGACATGGGCGGAGCTGAACTCAAGATCCCCGGTTTCGTGGATCTGGGACTTCTCGGCGAATACGCGTTCACCAGGAAGATATCCTTCTGGGCCCAGGCGGGCAATCTGCTCAACATGGCGATCCAACGTCACCCTATGTACACAGAGCCGGGAATCAGCGTTGTCGGAGGAGTCATCCTCAATCTCTAGAGCGCTGTTCCTTTCCGGAAATCGAGGCCGTTCCTTCACTTGGGACGGCCTTTTCCGTACCTGCTCCATCCGTGGCTGAAAAAGTCTTCCGGAATTCCTACGGGAAGCCTTTCAGACCTTGTCTGAACCGTTATTTTTACGTATATTTGCATGTTTTATGGGCACCATGCCGTCCGGCCTTTCCAAGGGCTCCGGCGCACCGCCGGAAAACAGCCGCAGAAATGCTTTTCTGAGGGTTTACGGGACGGGTTTTGGTGCGGATTGAAGACGAATAAAGATTTTAGAAAACATAGATGGACAACGAACAGATGAAAGCAGCGGAAGCGCAGTATTCCGCAAGTAGTATCCAGGTCCTTGAGGGACTCGAGGCGGTCCGTAAGAGACCTTCCATGTATATCGGAGACGTAGGCGAGAGGGGACTCCATCATCTTGTTTATGAGGTGGTCGACAACTCCATCGATGAGGCTATGGCAGGCTTCTGCTCCGAAATCGATGTCAAGATCAACGAAGACAATTCAATAACAGTAAAGGACAACGGACGAGGCATCCCTACCGGAATGCATCCCAAGGAGCACCGCTCCGCTCTCGAGGTCGTTCTGACCGTCCTGCATGCCGGCGGCAAGTTCAACAAGAACAGCTACAAGGTGTCCGGAGGTCTGCACGGAGTCGGCGTATCCTGCGTCAACGCCCTTTCCGACCTTCTGGTCGCTGAAATCCACCGTGAGGGCAAGGTCCACGTCCAGAAGTATTCCAAAGGAAAACCCATCACTGAGGTTGAAGTCGTAGGCGAATGCGACGATACAGGTTCCATAATAACCTTCCATCCCGACGCCACTATCTTCACCCAGACGATAGTGTACAAGTACGAGACTCTGGCGGCACGCCTTCGTGAGCTCGCGTTCCTGAACAAAGGGATCCGCATCACCCTTACCGACCTCCGTTCACTCGTCGATGAATTCGTGGAGGACGAGAACGGCGAAAAGAAGCCTACCGGAAAACAGGTGCACCGCAGCGACGTCTTCTATTCGGAGACCGGTCTGAGCGAGTTCATCAAGTACCTCGACGCCGGTGCAAACGAGCTCATTCCTGAGCCCGTGTGCGTGACTTCCGACAAGGTCATCCCTATTGACATCGCCCTCCAGTACAATGACGGATTCAGCGAGAAGATCTACTCTTACGTAAACAACATCAACACGATAGAAGGCGGAACCCATCTCCAGGGATTCAAGATGGGACTTTCCCGTTCCCTGAAGAACTATGCTGAGAAGAACAACCTCCTCGCAAAAGTGAAGGTGGACCTCGCTCCCGAGGACTTCCGTGAGGGACTCACCGCCGTCATATCCGTCAAGGTCGCTGAGCCTCAGTTCGAGGGACAGACCAAGACCAAGCTCGGAAACCCTGAGGCCACCTCCGCCGTTTCCCAGGCCACTTCGGCTGCGATGGACCTCTATCTTGAGGAGAACCCCAAGTACGCCAAGATAATCATCGAGAAGGTCGTTCTCGCCGCTACAGCCCGTGCTGCCGCAAGAAAGGCTCGTGAGCTGGTCCAGAGGAAGACCGTCATGACAGGTGCCGGCATGCCCGGAAAACTCGCCGACTGCTCTGAAAGGGATCCCGCAAAGTGCGAACTCTTCCTGGTTGAGGGAGACTCCGCAGGCGGTACCGCAAAGCAGGGACGTGACCGCCGTATCCAGGCCATCCTTCCTCTGAGGGGTAAGATCCTCAACGTGGAGAAGGCTGCAGGTGACCGTGCGTTCGATTCCGAGGAGATCCGCAACATCTACACCGCACTCGGCGTCTCAGTGGCTGTTGAGGACGAGTCCGGCGAGAAGAGGATGGACCTGAGCCGTCTGCGTTATCACAAGGTCATCATCATGACCGATGCCGA
>DBWN01000187.1:18391-42484 GCA_002308935.1 Bacteroidales bacterium UBA1237
AAGAAGGGCAAGGAGGAAGTCTACTGTTGGACCGACGCCCAGAGGGCTGAAGCTACAGCGAAACTCGGCAAGGGCTCCGACAAGGGAGTCACCGTGCAGAGGTACAAAGGTCTCGGTGAGATGAGCGACCAGCAGCTTTGGGATACCACCATGGATCCTTCCAAGAGGCTCCTCCGCCAGATCACGATCGAGAACGCCGCTGAAGCCGAGAGGACATTCTCCATGCTCATGGGTGACGATGTACCGCCCAGGCGCCAGTTCATTGAAGAGAACGCCCACTACGCCAACATTGATGCGTAGAAAAGCGACCACGTGTATAACTAGAATCATAAATCTTTAATCATCAGATATTATGCTTGATATTTTCGATAGAATATCCCGCGATTCCGGTGGTCCCATCGGACAGTATTTTGAGCAGGGTTTCGGATACTACATGTATCCCCGTCTTGAAGGAGAGCTCGGCCCTCATATGGTTTTCAACGGCATCCCGGTCCTCAACTGGAGCCTCAACAACTATCTCGGCCTGGCCAACCATCCCGAGGTCCGCAAAGCTGACGCCCAGGGCGCTGCAGATTGGGGTCTCGCTTATCCTATGGGAGCCAGGATGATGTCCGGACACACCCGTTATCATGAGAAGCTCGAGAAGGTCTTCGCGGACTTCGAGAAGAAGGAGGACGCATTCCTTTTCAACTTCGGTTATCAGGGTATCGTCTCCACTATCGACGCTCTTACAGCAAGGCATGACGTCATCGTCTACGACGCTGAGTGCCACGCCTGCCTCCTTGACGGAATCCGTCTTCACATCGGAAGCAAATACAAATACCGTCACAACAACATGGTCGACTGCGAGAAGGTTCTCGCAAAGGCTTGCGCCGAGGCTGACGCCAACGGCGGTGGCGTGCTCCTCATCACTGAGGGTGTCTACGGTATGACCGGAGCTCTTGGAAAACTCGACGAGATCGTTGCCCTCAAGAAGAAATACCAGTTCAGGATCCTCATCGACGACGCTCACGGATTCGGACTTCTGGGTGAGCACGGAAGGGGTACTTCCGAACACTTCGGCGTGATGGACGAGATCGACCTTTATATCGGCGCTTTCGCGAAGTCCATGGCTTCCATCGGAGGTTTCGTGGCAGGTCCTCATTCCATCATCAACTACCTGAGGATGAACATGCGTTCCCAGATGTACGCCAAGTCTCTCCCCATGCCTCTTGTCATCGGTAACCTCAAGCGTATGGAGATCATCGATTCTCCTGAAGGTGACGAGCTCCGCCGCAAGTGCTGGCAGATCACTCACGCCATCCAGGACGGCTTCAAGGCTGAAGGATTCGATATCGGTGAGGCTCAGGCATGCGTTACCCCCGTCCATATCAAAGGCGGTGTAGCCCAGGCTACAAAGATGGCCAAGGACCTCAGGGAGAACTACAAGATCTTCTGCTCGATGGTCATCTATCCCGTCATCCCGAAGGGAATGATCATCTTCAGGATCGTCTGTACAGCGGCCCACACCATGGAGGACGTCCAGTACACTCTCAACGCCTTCAAGGAGATCAAAGCGAAACTCGACGCCGGACTTTATGACGGTGACGACATCGCTGCGATGAAAGTCGACTAAAGATAATTTCCTCCCCGTTCCGAAGTGCGCATACCCAGGAACGGGGATAATACTTTTTCGCCATGGACACGAAGTATTTCAAGGACAAAGTGGTGATAATCACCGGTGCCAGCTCGGGCATCGGACTGGCATCCGCCAGGCTTTTCGGTTCTTACGGGAGCAAGGTCGTCATGGCCGCAAGAAGCATAGGCAAACTCGAGGAGCTGGCTCCTTCGGTATCAGCTGACAAGGACCATGTCCTGTGCGTCAAGACCGATGTCTCCAAGGAGGAGGACTGCCGCAATCTCATTGAGAAGGCCGTCGAGAAGTTCGGGAAGATAGACATCCTCGTGAACAACGCCGGACTCTCGATGAGGGCTATGTTCAAGGATCTGGACCTCTCCGTCATCAAGTCACTAATGGACGTAAACTTCTGGGGGACAGTCTACTGCACGAAGTTCGCTCTGCCGTATCTGCTTGAGACCAAAGGCTCTGTCGTGGGCGTGATTTCGATAGCCGGTTATTCCGCGCTTCCCGCGAGGACAGGATACTCATCCTCCAAATACGCCATCCGCGGATTCCTGGATACGGTGAGGATAGAGCATCTGAAGGACGGACTCCACGTCATGGTGTTCGCTCCCGGATACACATCCTCCAATGTGCGTAACGCCGCACTCGTGGCCGACGGTTCCGCTCAGGGCGAGACACCCCTTGACGAAGGCAAGCTGATGAGCGCAGAGAAGTGCGCAGAGTATATGGCAAAGGGCCTTTACCACCGTAAGAACAAGATGACCCTTACCGCTTTGGGCAAAGCTACAGTGCTGGCCCACAATCTTTTCCCCAACCTCACCGACCGTCTCACATATCAGTATATAGCCAGAGAGGCCGGAAGTCCGTTCAAATAGGATAGAGACAAAAGGAGGACATTATGGAAAGAGTGACATTCCCCGCAAACCGCAACATCTACCTGTTGCTTCTGGCTTTGGTAGCCGTTCTTCTCGTCATCATGCCGAGGGGAGGGAAGTTCAATTATGACTACAAGAAAGGTTCCCCTTGGGCATATGAGACCCTTGTGTCGCAGTTCGATTTCCCGATCCTCAAGACCGATGAGCAGATCCAGAGTGAAATGGATGCGGCCGGTTCCAGTGTCATTCCATATTACAGGTACTCTGAGCAGGTCGTGACCCAGGCCATGAAGAGCGCTGACGAGATCAGCCTCGCCGGACACGAGAACCTGAGGCCCATCCTCAGCCGTTCCCTCAACTTCATATACACCAGGGGAGTGATGCCCGACATGACCAAGGACAACAAGAACAACACCAATGTCATTCTTGTCCAGAGGGACAAAAGGGCCACGAGGCTTCCGATAGAGGACGTCTACACTGTATCCTCCGCTACATCGAAACTCATTTCCGACATTAAGAGGGCTTATCCGAGGAATGACGCCGATTCCCTTATCACAGCGACAGGGATGCTGGATATCATCACCCCCAACCTCTTCTATGACAAGGAAAGCACCGACCTTGTGCATGCTCAGAGCGTGGATTACATTTCCACGACGCAAGGGTTCGTGACCGCCGGTCAGACGATCGTGTCCAGCGGTGAGATCATAACTTCCGAGGTTGAGCAGATGCTGGATTCCTACAAGAAGGAGTTCGAGTCTAGCATGAGCTATTCCGGGCCGAAGGTGTTCCTCTGGCTCGGAAACGCCATCATAGCCTTCGTGATAGTGCTCCTTCTCCTATTGTCACTGATGTATTCCGCCAATGAGGTCTTCCGCGATCCCAAGGAGTTCTACTACATTGTCTTCATAGTGGCGCTCGCGGCGGTTCTGACTTTCATCTTCGAGAAACTCAACACCCGCCTTCTGTATCTGATGCCGTTCCCGGTGTTCGCGATGTACCTGCAGGCTTTCTTCTCGAAGAGGGTGGTCATACCCGTTTATACGGTCCTTCTGCTTCCTCTTCTGATTTTCGCCCATGACGGTACGGAACTCTTCACCATCTTCATGGCCGGAGGTTTCGTGGCGGTGTTCTCTTATGAGTACTTCAACAAAGGGTGGAGCCAGTTCATAACAGCGTTCATCATCTTCGCGGTTGAAGCTTTGGCTTATCTTGGATTCAAGTTCATTAACGACATCCAGGGATTCACCGGAATGGGGAAGATGGCTTTCCTGCTGATCGGAGCGCTGATAAGTGTCGCGGTATATCAGTTTGTCTACCTTTTCGAGAAGATATTCTCGCTGGTCTCCAGACAGAGGCTCGCTGACCTTTGTGACACGAACAATCCTCTGCTTGTGAATCTTTCCCACAAGGCGCCCGGAACATTCCAGCACTCTCTGCAGGTGATGAACATGTCCGAGGCGGCCGCAAGGAGCATCGGAGCCGATGTCACCCTTGCAAGGGCCGGAGCCCTGTACCACGACATCGGAAAGTCGGTGAATCCTTTGTGCTTCATCGAGAACCAGACGACCGCCCTCGGGAAGGATTACCATGAGCATCTTTCCTACGAGCAGAGTTCCCACGACATCATTAGCCATGTGAGCGACGGCGTTGAACTCGCCAAGAAGGGTGGCCTTCCCGGCATCGTGCAGGATTTCATAACATCACATCATGGTACTTCGATAACCGGCTACTTCTACAACAAGTACGTCAATGAAGGGGGAGACCCTGACAATGTGGCTCCTTTCCAGTACAAGGGGCACAAACCCACCACCAAGGAACAGTCGATCGTGATGCTGTGCGATTCCTTGGAGGCGGCTTCCCGCTCGCTCAAGGACACCACTCCTGAAGCTTTCGACAAGTTCGTGGACAATATGGTGGCCTCCAAGTCACGTCAGGGACAGTTCGATGATTCGGATCTGACGCTCAAAGAGCTCGAAATCATCAAAAAAGTGCTAAAAGATTACCTCAGACAGATATATCACGAGAGGATTGAATACCCCAAGAGGGAACGGTAATTGACTTTTTGCGCAAAAGTGATTATCTTTGCAGACTTTCCCCAAAGTGAGAGACTCTCCATTTATGGGGAAGACCGTTTTTCAGAGAGAAAATATAGAAATACAGAATATGAACATTACCAAGAACCAGATCGACGAGCTCGTTGAGCAGATAGTCATCAAAGTAGAGGCGGCCGACTATGCCGCTGAGGAGGAGAAGTATCTCAAAAGCGCAAAAAGGACAGCTGATTTCAAGGGCTTCCGTAAAGGAATGGTCCCCATGTCACTTGTCAAGAGGGTATACGGAGAAAGAGCTCTTGTGGAATCTGTGAACAAAGTCCTCAGTGACGCACTGAACGACTATATGAGGAACAACCCCAAGCCTTATTTCGGCGAGCCTATGGCCAGCGATGACCAGGAGGAGATCGTATGGGAGAGCGGAAACGACTTCACTTTCAAGTTCGACCTCGGTTACGCTACACCTATCGACTTCTCTATTTCCAAGGATGACAAGATCCCCGTTTACGAGATCGGTATCTCCGAGGAGGCTGTCGCAGAGATGAAATCCAACATGCTCAGCCAGATGGGTACTCAGCAGGAAGGCGAGAAGGCAGGTGAGGAGGATTTCCTCATCGTTGACCTCGACCAGGAAGGCGAGAACGCCAAGAAGGTTGAAGGCGCCTATGTCGCAGTCCGCAACGTCGAAGGCAAAGCCAAGAAGAAATTCCTCGGCGCAAAGGCCGGTGACACTTTCACCGTCAACGTCAACGAGGCCTTCACAAACGAGACTGACCGTGCCGCCATGCTGAAAGTGAAGAAGGACGAGCTCGAGGGAATCGATCCCGTTTTCAACGTGAAGGTCGTCAATGTCAAGACTTTCGTTCCCGCTGCTGAAAGCCAGGAGACCTATGACGCTCTCTTCGGAGAGGACAAGGTCCACAATTCAGAGGAATTCGAGGCCGCAGTCCGCGAGCGTCTCGCTGAGAACTACCGTCAGGAGGCTGACTACCGTCTCTCCAATGACCTCAGGGCTTACTTCACCTCAAAGGCCGGTGTCAAGCTTCCCGCTGATTTCATCCGCAAGTTCCTTGTGAAGTCCAACGAAGGCAAGTTCACTCCCGAGCAGGTTGACGCTGAACTTCCTCAGTTCCTTACCGACTACACCTGGAGGCGTGTCCGTGAGTACATCCTTGACAAGTATTCAGTCAAGATCGAGCAGAAGGACCTCGAGAGCGCTGCGCTCGCAAGGGTATCCTACCAGTACGCCATGTACGGACTTTCAAACATCCCTGAGCAGTTCCTCCGTGACGCTGCCAAGAAGATGCTTGAGGACGAAAGCCAGGCCGACGTCATCTACTCCATGGTTGAGGACAAGAAGTGCACAGACGCTCTCAAGGAGAACGTCACTCTCGACCCTCAGGCCGTTACAGTGGAAGAATTCAGGAACCTCCAGTAGTCCTTCCGCGGGTGATCCGCATGACAGACGGGGTGCGCCATTTTCCGGTGCACCCTTGTTTTTATTCTTCCTCTTGAGTATTTTTGAAAATTGACGCTCATGACAGGCTGTCAAAAGTAAAATATCAGCATCATTCTTGTATATATAAGGGAGGCCGGAGGGGTTCCGGTTCTTTCAGAAACAAGAAAACACAGTTTGAAATGGACAACAATAACGAATTCCTGAAGTACGCTACCAAGGGTATGGGCATCAGCTCAATGACCCTTCACCGTTATTCTACCGCAGTTGAGAACTCTTATATCAACCCTTCCATCATTGAGGAAAGGAAACTGAATGTCGCCAGCATGGACGTTTTCAGCCGCCTTCTCATGGACAGGATCATCTTCCTGGGTGTTCCTATCGATGATGATGTCGCCAACATCATACAGGCCCAGCTGCTGTTCCTGGCTTCAACCGGAGCAAATTCAGACATCTCCATGTATCTCAATACTCCCGGCGGACAGGTTTCTTCCGGTCTCGGCATATATGATACCATGCAGCTGATAGAGCCCGATGTCGCTACCATCTGCACCGGAATGGCCGCTTCCATGGGTTCAGTCCTCCTTTGCGCCGGAGCCAAGGGCAAACGTTCCGCCCTTCCTCATTCCAGGGTCCTTATCCATCAGCCCCTGGGTGGTGCCCGTGGTCAGGCTTCTGACATCCTTATCGCCGCTCAGGAGATAGAAAAGACCCGTACTGAACTTTACAATATCATCTCCGAGCATTCCGGACAGAGTTTCGACAAAGTCTTCGCCGATGCCGACAGGGACTTCTGGATGACAGCCGAGGAGGCCAAGGAGTACGGGATGATTGACGAGATCCTCACCCGCAGGCCAATCAAGAAATAAAGCATGGCATCATCATCCAACAAAAGAGGAAACGGAGGCGGCAGGCATTGCATGCTTTGCGGTCGTTCTGAGAACGAGACTCCTTTCCTGCTCCAGGGCCTGACCGGCTGCATCTGCAGTGACTGCGTCAGGCTCGCATACGACTACGTCACCGAAATGGACGGATCTTCCAACAAGCGTAAAGACCTGGGGAAGATTGACGCCCTTATGAAACCCAAGCAGATGAAGGAGTTCCTGGATGACTATGTGATCGGACAGGACAGGGCGAAGAAACTTCTGAGCGTAGCCGTATACAATCATTACAAGAGGATTAACCACAATCTGGGCGGAGATTCCAAGGACGGAGTCGAGCTGGAGAAATCCAATATCCTGATGGTCGGTCCTACCGGAACCGGCAAGACTTTGATAGCCAGGACTATAGCTAAGATGCTGAACGTCCCGTTCACGATCGTGGACGCTACGGTCCTTACTGAAGCCGGATATGTGGGAGAGGATGTCGAGAGCATCCTTACCCGCCTTCTGCAGGAAGCCGACTTCGATCTGGCCAAGGCGGAAAGGGGCATCGTCTTCATAGATGAGATCGACAAGATCGCAAGGAAGAGCGACAACCCTTCCATCACCAGGGACGTCTCCGGTGAGGGAGTCCAGCAGGCCCTTCTGAAGCTTCTTGAGGGCAACGTGGTCAACGTTCCCCCGAAAGGCGGAAGGAAGCATCCCGAGCAGGAGTTCATCCACGTCAACACGGAGAACATCCTCTTCATCTGCGGTGGCGCTTTCGAAGGGATCGAGAGAAGGATAGCGCAGAGGCTGAACACCCAGATAATAGGGTATACGGCATCAAACAAGCAGAAGGTCGACAAGGAGAACCTGCTTCAGTACGTTTCCGCTCAGGATCTGAGGGCGTACGGCCTCATCCCCGAGATAATCGGAAGGTTGCCTGTGGTCACATATCTTGATCATCTTGACAAGGACGCGCTCCGTAGGATCCTGACCGAGCCCAAGAACGCGATCATGAAGCAGTACGAGAAACTCTTCGACCTTGACGGCATAACCCTCAAGGTCGATGACGATGTGCTGGATCTCATTGTGGACACTTCGATTAAGAATAAGCTCGGCGCAAGGGGACTGCGCTCAATATGCGAGAAGATATTCGATGACGCGATGTTCGAGGCTCCTTCTTCAAGGAAGAAAGTCTTCCACGTGACCAAGGAATACGCCGCAGCTCACCTTGAGAACGAAATTTCACAGGAACAATAAAAACTTCATATCAAAATGAAAAAATTGATAATCGCCCTTGCACTGGCGCTTCCCCTTATGGTGTCGTGCTTCAAGACGGAGATTGATTTCAAGAAAGGGGAACCTCTTGCCGCTTATGTTGCCGGGCAGAAAACCACTCAGACTCTTGTCATCGGAATAAACAGCGTGTTCACATTCGGTTTTGATGTGGTGGGCGGAACATCCAACGAACATATCGTCACCTCCGCTGATCCTTCAATTGTCGAGGTTTTCTATCAGAGGGCGGGTATGGCCCATTTTGATGGCTTGAACACAGTCGCTTATGCGCAGGTGTTCCTCACTCCCAAGAAACTCGGCTCTACAGTGATCACCGTAACGGACAAAGAGTCCGGAGAGAACTTCAAGCTGGTGGTCGAGGTGCGCAAATCCAATTACGTCTTCCCCATAACGAAATCCGAGAGTTCCGACTTCCCTGAGAGCGCCTATCTTTGGTTCACAAAGGAGAAGGACAACGCCAAAATGTACATCCTCAGCGAGGACAAGCATCCTTACGCTGTCTGGGACTACAAGTTCGTGGACATTACATCGGATTACCGTACTAACGGAATGTATCTTGATATAACCAAGTACGCCGGTCTTATGGGTGCTCCTGTTGATGAATCAGAAAGGGTCCAGAAGAGATGGAAAGTGATGTTCGACGAGGGTGCAAGGATAGTGTCCGCTTCAGATGCTATCAATCAGCTGTTCTCGGATTACGGAGTTATCGAAACCAAGGCTGACCAGGAATACCACTATATCCTTGTCGACCCCGAGGACGATAAAGTCACTGTCACCCTCGGCCTGCCTATGGAAGATTACCTGAACCTGTAAGAAAGGTTCCTTGGGTAAATCACCATAAAAAGGTTATATTTGTGCCTGCCGGAAGGCGGGCATTGTTTTTTCCTTCCGTACCACACAAACACATGAAACAGTACATCTCCGAAAACAGGGACAGGTTCTTTGAAGAACTGTTCTCCCTTCTGAGGATTCCGTCCATCAGCGCAAAACCCGACCATAAGCCTTATATGACCAAGTGCGCCGACCGTCTCAAGGAACTCATTCTGGAAGCCGGAGCGGATGAAGCCGCAGTATATCCGACGGACGGCAACCCGGTGGTGTTCGGCCGTAAGATAGTCGACCCTTCCGCGGAAACGGTCCTGGTATACGGACACTATGATGTCCAACCGCCAGAGCCTCTGGACAAATGGCGCACTTCACCTTTCGATCCGGTCATCGCCAATGACCCGGTGACTGGGGAGGAGGCGATCTACTGCAGGGGCGCGAACGATGACAAGGGACAGCTGTTCATGCATCTGAAGGCCTTCGAATACCTCGTCCGTACCGGACAGCTCCGCCATAATGTGAAGTTCATCTTCGAGGGAGAAGAGGAGATCGGTTCACCTTCGCTTCCCAAGTGGGTTGCTGAGAACAAGGACCTTCTGAGCGCCAATGTGATACTCGTGTCGGACACCACGATGATTTCGGACAAGGTGCCTTCGATCAACTGCGGAATGAGGGGACTTGCTTATCTGGAGGTCTGCGTGACAGGTCCAAACAAAGACCTGCATTCAGGTCACTACGGAGGAGCGGTCGCCAATCCCATCAATGTCCTTTGTGACATGATATCCTCCCTTATTGACAAGGACGGAAGGGTCACGGTGCCCGGATTCTATGACAAGGTGGTGGAACTCTCCGAAGATGACAGGGCCCAGCTGTCCAGAGCTCCTTTCGATATGGAGGAGTACAAGGCTTTCCTCGACATAGACGAAGTAAAGGGAGAGAAGGGGTACACCACTATGGAACGCACCGGAATCAGGCCTTGCCTGGATGTCTGTGGAATATGGGGCGGATACACGGGAGAAGGAGCCAAGACGGTCCTCCCTTCAACCGCTCACGCCAAGATCTCGATGCGACTGGTACCTGACCAGAAGAGCTCCGAGATAACTGAACTCTTTACGAAGCATTTCCTGTCGATAGCACCCAAGTACGTGAAAGTCACTGTCAAACCATGTGAAGGAGGGAACGGGTTCCTGATCCCTATCACTTCAAGGGCTTACAGGGCCGCTTCCAAAGCCATGGGTGAAGTCTACGGCATAGAGCCCGTTCCAAGCAGGGGAGGCGGCAGCATCGCCGTCCTCGCGGACATGCAGGAGATCCTCGGCATCGACCCTCTTCTTATGGGCTTCGGACTGGAGAGGGACACCATCCATTCACCGAATGAAAGCTATCTCCTCCGCCAGCTCTTCGCCGGCATGGAATCCATAGCCCTTTTCTACAAGTATTACGGTAACGAAGAATAATACATATCATAATATGACGACTGACCAGTTATACGAGCAGATTCAGAAGAAGAAGTCCATGCTTTGCGTCGGACTT
The DNA here is from genome assembly GCA_002308935.1 of Bacteroidales bacterium UBA1237. GTDB lineage: Bacteria > Bacteroidota > Bacteroidia > Bacteroidales > UBA932 > Cryptobacteroides. The sequence goes on from DBWN01000187.1 coordinate 28,918, forward strand.
GATGTGGACTACGACCGCCTGCCTGAAAAGATCAAGTTCGAATGCCGCCGCGGTGACATGGCCCTCATGGGCAAGCTCTTCAGCGGGACCTCCAGGGCTATAATGGCGTTCAACAAGGCGATAATAGATGCGACAGCCCCTTACTGCATAGCCTATAAACCGAACCTTGCCTTCTATGAATCGATGGGCATGGCAGGAATCGAGGCTCTTGCGGGCACTGTGGATTACATAAGGAACCGCCATCCCGAGATGTTCATCATAGCAGACGCCAAGAGGGGAGACATCGGCAATACAGCCAAGATGTACGCCAAGACGTTCTTCGAGACGATGGATTTCGACGCAGTGACCCTTTCCCCTTACATGGGGACGGAGACGGTGCTTCCTTTCCTTGAGTATCCCGGCAAGTTCGCGATCATTGTGGCGCTTTCTTCGAATTCTTCTTCGAAGGATTTCCAGAACTTCACTTCGGACGGCCGTGAACTTTATGAAGAGGTCATCAGAAAGATGATGGAGATCTCCACTCCGGAGAACATGATGTTCGTCGTGGGAGCGACCAAAGCTGAAAAACTTGCCGATATAAGGCGGTTCTGCCCTGAGAATTTCCTCCTGGTGCCGGGAGTCGGTGCACAGGGCGGCAGCGCCGAGGAAGTGATCAAGTACGGAGCCAATTCCAAGGGAGGACTGCTCATCAATTCCTCAAGAGGTATAATCTACGCTTCATCAGGGGATGACTTCGCGTCAGCCGCTGCTGAAGCCGCTTCAAAAACAGCACGTTATGGGCTTTAAGGAACTGAGCGCCAAAAGACGCAGCCATCGCCGTTTCTCTCCTGAGCCGGTAGACCAGAAGGACATTGACCTGATTGTCCGTGCGGCTCTGCTTTCACCCACTTCCAAGAACAGACGTGACTGGAAGTTCATAGTGGTGACGGAAAGAGAGACTATAGCAGACCTTTCCAGAGCGAAGGACCACGGTGCTGAACTCCTCTCAGGAGCGCCTTTGGCGATTGTCGTGGTCGGGAATCCTTCCGCCAACGACTGCTGGGTGGAGGACTGCTCCATAGCTGCCGTCACGATGCAGTACCAGGCCGAGGACCTCGGTCTCGGTTCTTGCTGGGTTCAGATGAGAGGAAGGGGAGTGGGGGATGTACCCGCTTCAGAGTACATAAGGAAACTCCTTTGTTTGGGTGAAGAGGATGAGGTGCTATGTGTACTTGCCATAGGAAGGAAACTTTCACCCAAGGATCCTCATGACGAAGACTCTCTAAAGTTCTCCTCGGTCAAGTATCTGTAGGACATCAGCATACGATATGATGCATTGAAGGCCTCCCCGAAGGGAAGCCTTCATGCTTTTATAAGGGAGATCTCTACAGGTACTGCTCGAAATACATGCTCACCTTGTCCATCAGGTGCACCCTGTGTACTCCTGCCACATTGTGCTCAGCCATAGGGTAAGGGAAGTAGTCAAGCTGGATGTTGTTGTTGATGCACTCCTGCACGAAGCTCAAACTATGCTCCCAAACGACAGTGTTGTCCACTGCACCCTGGCAGATGAGGAGTTTGCCTTTGAGATTCTTTGCCTTGTTGATGAGGCTGGTCTTCTCGAAGCCCTCTGGGTTCATCTCCATGGTGTCCATGTACCTTTCGCCGTACATTACCTCGTACCACTTCCAGTCTATGACCGGACCTCCGGCCACTCCGACCTTGAATGTCTCAGGGTAGGTGGTCATGAGCGAAATCGTCATGAATCCTCCGTAGCTCCATCCGTGCACACCGATACGGTCAGCGTCGACCCAAGGGAGGCTCTTGAGCATCTTGATGCCTTCCATCTGGTCCTCCATCTCATGGACTCCGCACTGGCGGTGGATCTCCTGCTCGAATTCAAGACCCCTGTTCTGGGTTCCGCGGTTGTCCTGCACGTAGACGACATAACCTCTCTGGGCCATGTACATCTCCCACATGCGTATCTGTCCGAGCCAAGTGTCAGAAACCATCTGTGAGTGAGGACCTCCGTAGACGTAAACGATTACAGGATATTTCTTTGAAGGATCGAAGTTCAAAGGCTTGTAAAGGCGGTAGTAGTTGTCCCACTTGCCGTCTGCGCTCTTGACTGTACCGAGCACCATCTCCACGCTCGCGTAATCCTTCAGAGGATCGGGGGATGAATGAAGGAGTGTGTTCTCCTTTCCGTCGGTCGAGCGGAGATAAACTTCCAGCGGAACGTTGAATGAGGACACCTGGTCAATGAAATACTTCCCGTCCTGGCTGAGGGTGACACTGTGGGTGCCGTTCCCGGGAGTGAGTCTTACAGCTGCGCCGAGTTTGGTGTTTGCTGCGCTGACCGCTTTCTTGCCCTTTCCGGGAGTGAGGTCCACCTTGAAGAGATGGTTCTCGATGGGGGAGACTTCAGCTGAAGTGTAGAAAACGGTGTTTCCGATTGTGCGCAGATAACTTACGTCAGCATCGCAGGTGGTTATCCTCTTTACGGTACCGAGGGTGTCGCAAAGATACAGGTTCCTGAAGCCGTCGCGGTTGTTCGTCCTGTACAGGAAATGGTAGTTCTCTCCGATGAAATATAGCGGATCAGAGGGTTCCACGTACTTGGGGCTGTCCTCAGTAAGCAGAGTCCTTACGAACGCTCCGTTGTCGGCCCTGTATTGGTTGAGCCTCATGTGCTTCTGGGTACGGTCAAGCACCTGAATGAAGATGTACTTGCTGTCCGGTCCCCAAGTGATGTTCGTCAGGTACCTGTCATCGCCGAAGTCGGTAACTTTCATGTAGACAATGCTGCGGTCCCTTTTGTCGAACACCCCGAGGGTTATCCTTTCGGAGTCCATTCCGTTCATGGGGTATTTGATGCTCTTGAGGGTACCTGTCCTTGTCGAGATGTCGAGAAGAGGGAAGTCGGTCACGAGGGACTGGTCGTTACGGTAGAAGGCCACTTTGTTGCCGTCCGGAGAGAGGAAAATGCCTCCGTTGATTCCGAACTCATTGCGGCTTACGCTCTGTCCGTATTCGATCTGGTCGTTCTCGGCCTTAAGTATCTCGATATCATTGTCCCCGTCCTTCCAACTGAGCACTCCGTTCCTGAAAGTGACCTGGGGCCTTCTCATCGGTGAAGAGAAGACGATGCCCCTGTCGGAGAGTTCCTTCATCTTGTCCTGAGTAATCCTTGCAGGATGAATGTCCCTTGAAAGGATGGTCTCTTCCATTGTGAGGATCTTCCCTGAAGGGTCGTTGGCGGGATGGGTCTTCAGGACTCCGGTCTGTGCCTGCGCGGCTGTGCAGAGAGTTGCCGCCAAGGCGGCTATGATCAAGGTCGTGTGTTTCATGTTATATTATTGTGGGGTTACTGGCTGCTGTGCTGTGATTCCTTGACTGACAGTATCTTGTCTACCACATGCTTCTGCATGCCTCTCCAAGGGAGAGCTCCCAGATACTCTTTGTAGTGGACTTCTATGGTCTTTCCGCTCATTCTCATGAGGGAATCTGCCACTGCCTTGTTCTCCACGGAAAAGTCGAACACATATGAACCGACGTTCGAGTCAGCGACTCCCGGGTTGACTCCGCCGCGGAATCCCGCCTGGATCAGCCTTCCTTCATAGGTTTTGAAGACATACCCTTTGAGGGTGAACTGGTTCAATTCCCCCGCTTTCACTCCGTCTCCGAAGACGAAGTAGAACCTGAAGTAGCAGAAGATGGTGAGGGCCACCAGTACTACCAGGGATGCGATGGTGATGATCTTGCTCTTTGTTGTCATTATAGTTATGTCGTTTGTTTCCTTTTGATATCAATTACTCTATGGGAGCTCCGGTAAGGTCCCAACCGGTCTTTGTGGCCACCACGGGGATTATGCACATCGACACTTTCTTGTGACCCGAGTAGTTAGGGTGATAGGAGGCTCCGAGGTCACTGTCATCGTTCAATATGGTGCTGGACATCGCAGTCATAGAGACGTTCTTCAGTCCGCAGTTCCTGACGACCTCATTTATGAAAGCCGCGATGTTGAAGTCCGAAGGACCCGCTACGCAGAGTATGGGATGATCTTCGCCCCAATTGGCCTTGATCTCTTTGAGAAGGGTGATGTAACCTTCCATGAAGACCGCGAGAGTCGGTTGCCTCTGGACTGAGAAGTCATTGGCTCCTAGATAGATGATCGTGATGTCAGGATGGTATCCGGTCTTGGCGGCATCCCATCTTGACTCCCTGTCCATATCGAAGGTCTGCAGGTATCTCTCCGGCATGTACCATCCTTTGACGTTGTCGTTATAGTTCCTTGCGATACCCATTCCTGAATGTGCCACATGTATGTAGTCAGCGCCGAAGTATCTGGGGACGATGCTCGAATAGGACTTGTTGCAGTTCTCGGTTTCGACTTTGAACGGGTCTGTCTTGACGCTGTTCTCGGTACCGTATCCGCAGGTGTAGGAATCTCCTATCACCTCGATCAGCCTCTCACGGACTCCTTTGGCCTGAAGAAGTTGACCTTCAGTAATGAATGCTGAAACTGTCGTAGTGCCCTGTTCTCCTTCAGTCCTTTTCTGGATGACCACATTGTGGACCGTAGGGGCGGATTTGGCCTTGCCCCATTTACGGACAATGTCACTTTCATCGAAAAGGACAATGAGTGAATCGGCCCCATGGGTGGAAATTATCCTGTCGGGCTCTTGGCTCTGGTCAGAGTCTATCCATACGTTATAGTAGTTGCGGCGTGTGTCAGAGGCCTTCATAGCCAGATAATTGCCCGAGAAACGGACCCTTGCATAGACACCGCTCCAGTCGAAAGAGACATTGTCCCCCTCGACAAGAGTCCTTCCAATGAATGTCACCCTTTTGTCTGATGCCGGGGTGGAGACTTTCTCGGGTGCTTTCGCTCCTAGTGAACATACGGAAAGTATGCTGAAAGCCAATATCAGAATGGCGTGTTTGGGATTATGAAGCATATCGGTCTTCGGTTTGTATTACAGAACTACAAATCTAACATTTTTAGGCGGAAATGTGAAGACTGGTGGAACCCTTTTTGAAAAACCGGTACAGGGGAGAGGACGGGATAAAAAAAGAGCCTTCCGCAGAAGACTCATTCGGTACTGGGTAGGAGAATCGAACTCCTATTGCAAGATTGAGAATCTTGAGTACTAACCGTTATACGAACCCAGCAGATATTTTCCTTTCGGGAATGCAAAGGTAGTCAAAAATCTTTATCCTGCAAATATTCGGATTGATTTTTTGAACGATTTCTCCCGATAACGGGTATTCTACTTCAGGAATACGAAGAATACCGCGAGAATAAGGCATCCGAATGCCACGAAATGGTTCCACTGGAGAGACTCTCCTTTGAAAAGCAGTGTCACTATGAGGGTGAACACCGTAAGTGAGATCACTTCCTGTATCACTTTCAGTTGCATCAGGTTGAAAGGTCCTCCGTTCCCGTTGAAACCGATTCTGTTGGCGGGCACTTGGGCGCAGTATTCGAAGAATGCTATTCCCCATGAAAAGAGGATGACAAGCAGGAGCGGCCATGATGTGGAGATTTTCATCTCCTGGAGTTTGAGATGACCGTACCATGCGAACGTCATGAAGATGTTCGAAAGGATCAGAAGAATTATCGTGAATATGCCTTGCATCGGGTATGATTTCTTTTTCGGGGCGCAAATGTACTGCTTTGCAGCGGATTTGCAATGATTTATTTGTCCATTCTTCCTTTTTTGGCGGTATCCCGATGCTGTCCTTCCATAAAAATGCCTAACTTTGAAGATGGACAAAGATGTCCCCACACCTGATAACTTCTAATTTTTTCGATATGACTCTCATCAAATCCATTTCCGGCATACGCGGTACCATAGGTGGTGCCCCCGGTGACGCTCTTACCCCTATCGACATCGTGAAGTTCACTTACGCTTATTGCGAGAAACTCCGTGAGAGGCTTCCCAAACCGGAAGGAACGCGCTATACCGTAGTAGTGGGCAAGGATGCCCGTATTTCCGGAGAGATGGTGGAGGATCTGGTCTGCGGTACACTCATCTCATGCGGAGTTGATGTGATAAAGGCAGGACTCGCTTCCACACCGACAACTGAATTGGCGGTTACGATGAGCGGTGCAGACGGTGGAATCATCATCACCGCATCCCATAATCCCCGTCAGTGGAACGCCCTAAAGCTTCTGAACGAGAAGGGTGAATTCCTTTCAGCTGCGGAAGGACAGGCTATACTCGATTGCGCTGAAAAGGGTGAATTCGATTTCGCTGACGTGGTTTCTCTCGGACATGTCACTGAGCATGACTTCACTGACGAGCACGTCAAGGCTGTCATCGCCCTCAAGGCTGTCGATGAGGACCTCATCAGGGATGCAGGATTCAAAGTCGTCGTTGATGCGATCAATTCCGTTGGAGCTATCATCATGCCTCGCCTTCTTGAGGAACTCGGAGTCGAGTGCATCTGCCTCAATGATGAACCGAACGGGGACTTCGCCCATAATCCCGAACCTCTTCCCCATAACCTCACTTCTCTTTGTGACGCGGTAGTGGAAGAGCATGCCGACCTGGGAATTTCAGTGGATCCTGACGTTGACCGTCTTGCTTTCATCTGCGAGAACGGTGAACCCTTTGTTGAGGAATATACCTTGGTGAGTGTTGCCGATTATCTTTTCGGAAGGCTTTCATCCATAGCCCAGGCTCAGGGAGTTTCCCTTGAAGAGGCGGCCGCACCTTACAAGCCGGTCTCCTGCTCGAACCTTTCCTCTTCCAGGGCTCTTCGTGACGTCACAGAAAAATGGGGCGGAACATATTACGCCGCTGCAGTCGGTGAAGTCAATGTCACTACCAAGATGAGGGAGGAATGCGCCCTTATAGGTGGAGAAGGAAACGGGGGAGTGATCTATCCTGCAAGCCATTACGGAAGGGACGCCATGGTCGGAGTCGCACTTTTCCTCAGCAACCTCGCCGCCAAGAAGATGAAAGTGTCAGAACTCAAGAAGACATACCCTCAGTATTTCATAGCGAAGAACAAGATAGCTCTGTCGGATCCCGCCCTCATTGACAAGATTCTCACAGAGCTCAAGGGTGTCTACGCTTCGGAGGACGTTAACGACATCGACGGTGTGAAGATCAGCTTCGAGAAACGTAAGGAGTGGGTCCACCTGAGAAAGTCCAACACCGAACCTATAATAAGGATCTACGCTGAAGCCGCGACAGAAGAGAGGGCCAATGAGCTCGCTCAGAGCGTGATCTCCGTCGCAAGGCAGATTATCCAGAGTTAACATGTTCTCGTTCAGGACAACTCCGCTGGAAGACCAGCTGGACAAGGCCCTAATGGGAGGAAAGGTGGCATGCTTCTGTACGCAGAACTGCTGGGACACCTCCCATGACCGCTACATGTATCAGCTTTTCCAGGAGAGAGGAAACCTTGAGAGGGTTTTCACTCCCAGGGACGCTGAGCTTACTCCGGGCACCAACCATATCGCTTTCGAGAAAGAGGCTCTTCAGGGGCTCAACGCCATAGTGGTCGAGATACAGGATGTGGGGTCGAGGTATTTCAATTACACTAAGGATGTTTTCCGCCTGATGGGAGTCCTTTCCGAAATGGGGGATGACGCTCCTGCCATGTACGTTGTAGACCACATCAATCCAGCAGGCCGTTACGTTGAGGGTTCCATTCCTGTGGGACCTATGGAGGAGTATGTTCCGAAAGTGGCTCACCGTCATGGACTTACTCTTGGCGAACTTTGCAACTTGTACTATTCGGAGATAGGTGCTAAGTTCCCTCTGCATGTGATATCCGCTTTAGCTACCCCATCGGTCAGGGAACTGCTCCCTTGGACCATCGCTCCCGCTTCTGATATCCCTGGAATGTTCACTTGCTCCGTGTACAGTGGAGGTGCTCTTTGGAACAACACCACCATCACACCGGGCATAGGAACCACCCGTCCTTATGAGTATTTCGGGGCGCCGTTCATAAAACCTACGATGGAGACCATTCCGATGCCTGAGGGCGTGCTGATGAGGACCTGTTCCTTCACTCCTTCCGCCGGCAAATACCAGGGTGAGAAATGTTATGGCTACCAGATAATGCTCCTTCCTGGATACGAGTACCATTCGCTTCTGCATACCCTTCAGTTGATGAAATATTTCCTTGGCAGGTATTCCCAGTTCGAAGTGGGGGAGGACTTCCACCGCAAGCTCGCCGATCCTGTGCTGTCTTCTTTCCTTGCCGGGGACATTTCATTCCAGGATGCCAAAGAGCACGTGAAAGTTGAGGAGCAGAAATGGATCCGCAAAGCGAAGCGGTTCTCTCTCTATGATGACCAGCCGTTCAGAATGAAGTAGGTTTTGGGCTCCAAAAGTGAAAGTTTTCGAAGTTTTTCGCGGCCGGGTTGGATTATTTACGGAAAGTTCCTATATTTGCGCGCTCAAAAAGCGAAACTATAGTTAACGTTAACAATATTTACAAAATGAAGAAAGGTATACATCCCGAAACCTACCGTCTTGTNNTTCAAGGATATGTCAAATGACACCGTATTCATCACCCGCTCCTGCGCAACAACAAAGGAGACCCTCATGGTTGACGGCGTTGAATACCCTGTCGTGAAGGTTGAGATCTCCAACACCTCTCATCCTTTCTACACCGGAAAAGTCAAGCTCGTTGATACCGCCGGTCGTGTTGACAAGTTCTATCAGAGGTACAAGAATCGTCAGAAGTAATATTACTTCTTCTACAATAGGTGAAAGGGAGTTTCAGCAGGACGCTGGAACTCCCTTATTCGATTCACCCGGTCGGGATGTGTGTTATCCTAATATCTTCGCTATGCTCTTGTCTGAAGCATCCGGAAACAGGGTAAGGATATGTGACTTCAGTTTCGCGAGGGATTCTTCAGGTGTGCAGTCCGGAATGAGATGGCGTCTTTTTGCGGCTCCGGGGAACGGGAAGCCGTCATCCTCGAATAGGTCCTCTGGAGTGCAGTAGGAAGTCAACTGCCATCCGCTGTAGTGGAGGTCCTCTCCTTTGTACACCCTCTGGATGTCACCGGTCACGACCAATGTCGACATCTGGAGTTTGGCCATCACGGAATCCATCTTCCCTTTGGTAAGGCTGCAGAACAGACGCAATTCCCTGGAAGTCATGCTTCCGTTTGAGAGTATGCCTTCATAGGCTTTCTTCTGGAGTCCCTCCGGACGGTATTTGTCAAGGGACCTTCTGTAGTTAATAAGATGTCCGTACCACTCAATGGTGGCGAAGGCGGCTTTCCCTCCTCTTATGAACTTCCCGTAGGCTATCTCCCCGCTCCTTATGCAGTCTATCTTCCAATCCCAGGGACCCAGGCTTTCGCTGGTGAACCAGTGGGAAGGGGGAGTCATTTCCTCTATGGAATATCCCGGGATGTCTCCTGCGAAAAACGGGAGCAGCCCGTATTCCATCACGGCGGAATACATCTTCTCAGGCCCCGTTATCGGAGCGCCGGAAGGGTTGCCTGCATGGAAGTCTATCGGCATGGGAGTACCTTATTATAATATTATAAAAAGAGGAGGCCGTCCCGTAAAGGGTCAGGCCTCCTTAAGAAAGCTGGACGTTCCTTATACCATGAGGGCTACCATGATGGCTCCTACGAGACCGAGGATGGCGTAGAACTCAGGGAGAGCGGCGTAGATAAGGGTGTTGGTGAACACGTTGTGTCCCTGGCTGACACCTACGATACCGTTAGCGCAGACCTGGCCCTGACGGATAGCTGAGAGCATACATACGAGACCTACGCAGGCTCCGATTCCGAATACGAGAGCGCCCTGAGTAGCGACTTTGCCCATGAGCATGAAGAACGCCACGAAACCGTAGATACCCTGGGTAGCGGGGAGAGCTGAGAGGACCATGTAGCTACCTGATGCCTCAGGCCTCTTCTTGAGGGCTCCTTCCGCTGCGTTTCCGGCGGTTGTCGTTCCGATTGAACTGCCGATACCGGCGAGACTCAGTACGAGTCCGAGGCCGACGTAACCAAGAATTGTTTCAAGCATAATTTTGAGTTTTTATTGTTTGTTTGTATTGTCTGAAAATTGAATCTATTCTCCGGTCTTTTCTCCCAGAGGGTTGTAGTTCCTTCCGTTTGCCTCGTATCCCGAGTTCTTGAAGAACTCCAGGAAGTTGAGCCTCAAGGGGTGAACGAATGCGCCGAGGGCGCACATGGCGATGTTGAGTACATGGCCGACAAGCACGATCAGGAGGAACGGCAGCCAGAGGATGATGTTGTGACCGTCCCCCAGAACCATCTGTCCGATGTTGTTGAACGCAAGTCCGAGCATGCTTCCCGCAAGACCAAGGGCGTAAAGCCTGAGGTAACTCAGCACATCACCAAGCAGTCCGGTGGCTGTATTGTAGGTATCCCACAGTCCGGAACCGATGTTGATGAGCGGATTGCGGTGGATATCGTTGAAAACGAATATTCCGAGAGCCGATACGATGCCCAGCCCGATTATGATCCACTTGACCACAGCCTTGTCAAGGACTCCGATGATGGCAAAGGTGATCGCTACCACTGTACCGACAATGAAAAGGGTCCATCCCCAAGTCGAGAGGGAATTGAGGAATCCCTTGTTCTTTGTCGCGTTGATAGTCTTCACAATCATAGCGAGGCACAGGTGGACGATACCCACTATGAGTGCGAGCACCATCGTGCCGTCATAGCCGGCGATCTTTCCTGGCAGCATGATCTTCTTCAGGAATCCTGGTATGCAGTTCCATGTCGAGATGTCCATCGAGAAGAAGGTGTGGAACAGGAACCCGATTACCGTGGTACCTATACCCAAGGTCACGACCAGTGAGGACATGTCTTTGAATGAAGCCACTTTCTTCAGTGCGAGTCCGACAAGTATAAGGACCAGTCCGTATCCGGCGTCTCCCATGCAGAATGAGAAGAACAGCAGGAAGAACACCGAAATGAACGGGGTCGGGTCGAATCCGTTGTATTCGGGACGGCCGTACATGTCGGTCAGGGTCTCGAACATCTTGACGAACTTGTTGTTGCGGAACTTGATCGGAGGGTTGTCCTCGAGCTTGGCGGCTTCCTTTATGTAGTGGACGTCCATCTTGTCGAGTTCGCTCACCAGCAAGTCGTCGTTCTCGACGGGGGAGTATCCCTCGAAGATGCACACCTTGTCCTCGACCGCGTTCACGGAAGCGACATTCGCGAAATACAGGTCAAGATCAGTCAGGGTCTTCCTGTAATCTTCCTCTATCGCGGGAATCATGTCCTTCAGTCCGACAAGTCTCTTCTGGACTATGGTGATCTGGTCCTCGACCATCTTGATTTCGGTCTCGGTCTCCTTGGCGGTACCCTTGGGGGCCTCGATCTCATCAATGGGGAAGGAGTAGTCCGGATCGTCTGACGCTGTCACGAAATACGTGTTCGTCCCGTCCTCGGAAATTATGCTGAGAGGATAGTCAAGTTCCCACTGGGGATCGAACCTCTTGTTGGCGACTTTGTAGAAACGGACCTTTATGCCCTGCTTCTCCAGCCTTCTTATGGACTTGGGATCGAAATCTCCCCAAGGAAGCCTGTATGCGAGTTCCTTTCCGAGGTTCCCTTCTTCGGCGATGAGCTGCTCCATCCTGTCGGAGAGTTCAAAGACCTCACGGACAGGGTGTTTGCTGCGGTTGTTTCCTCCGGGTTCCCCGTCAATGGCGGAGAGTTTGGCGATAGCCCTTTTCATATCCTCCGTGGAGGACAGCATGGAGGCCGACTTCTCGTCAACAGGCTTTGTCGAACGGGTGATGTCGACAACTCCGAGTTTCTGGATCTTCTCCAGGAACTCTTCCTTATCCCCGCTCAGGAGGATGAAGGAGTATCTTGTCATCTTGTCAATCATGCCTGTTCCTCCATTTCTTCTTCGGCTTGATGCCTGCTCTTCACAATCTTTGATGAAGCTTTGGAGAGGTTCTCCTCGTCCTCCATATACCTCTTAATCTTACGTATCGCCTCCTTGTATCCCGGGATCTGCACCTTTTCATAGAGGTTCACCTTCTGGGTGGTCTTCTTTCTCTGGTACTCCAGGATGCGGTTCTTCTCCTTGTAAACCTCGGACTCTATTCCGAGTCTGGAGAGTTCCTTGAGGATGGCGACTCCGTCCGCGAACCAGGCGGGTTTGGTGAAAGCGTTGAACGGCTTTATCTCATAAGCGATGTCGTTCAGGGCAGGGGTCTTCACACCGGCCACTTTCACCGTGATGAGGTCCACGTCGGTTATAGATATCAGCCCCGGATCGAATTCGTTCCAGAGGGCGGCGAGGTAGTCATACTTCCGGAGGGCGTTATCAAGTTCCTTTTCAAGCTTCTCGGACTGCTCCTTGGCTTTGCGCACCTCGAGCCTCAAGGCGGACTCCTTGTTCTGCAGAGTAGGGAGCGCCTTCTGTCTCATCTTGAGCTGCTTGCCAAGATTGTTCAGAGCTGTCTTGTTGTATTGAAACTTAATAGCCATCTGATAAGCCTTCTAGGATTACTAGTCTTTCCAGTATTTGACGGCAAGGGATTCCTTGATACCCGTTTCCGCCTTTGAGAAGTACTTGGCGAAGAGTTCCCAAGCGGTGTCAAGCATCTCGTCTATCTTGATGTTGACGTCGATCGACAGAAGCCTTGTCGCATATTCCTTGGCGTATTCGAGGCACCTGTGGTCGTATTCGCTCAGGTCGAAACCGTTCTCCAGCTTGGTCTTTGCGTTCTGGGCGTCAGCGTACAGACGGACACCGGTGTTCATGACCTGGCTGTGGTCTTCCCTGGTCTTCTTGTTCTGGACGAGCTGTTTGAGTCGGGAAAGCGAACGGAACGGGTCGATGATGACCTTTCCTGAATCGGGATCCGCCCTGAGGTACAGCTGGCCTTCAGTGATATATCCTGTGTTGTCCGGGATAGCGTGGGTGATGTCTCCGTCGTTGAGGGTCGTGACCGCGATGATGGTGATTGATCCTCCGGTAGGGAGCTGCACGGCCTTCTCGTAGATCTTCGCGAGGTCCGAATAGAGTGAACCCGGCATTGAGTCCTTGGAAGGGATCTGGTCCATACGGTTCGACACGATCGACAGTGCGTCAGCGTAAAGGGTCATGTCGGTAAGCAGCACGAGCACCTTCTCGTTCTTGTCCGCCGCGAAATACTCCGCTGCGGTAAGAGCCATGTCAGGGATGAGGAGCCTCTCTACAGGCGGCTCTTCAGTGGTGTTGACGAAGCTGATGATCTTTTCGAGGGCTCCGGCGCTCTCGAAAGAGTGACGGAAGAAAAGGTAATCGTCATTCGAAAGGCCCATACCTCCGAGGATGATCTTGTCGACGTCAGCCCTAAGGGCCACGTCAGCCATTACCTGGTTGTACGGCTGGTCAGGGTCAGCGAAGAAAGGGATCTTCTGTCCGGAGACGAGAGTGTTGTTGAGGTCGATTCCCGCGATACCGGTAGGTATCAGTTCAGAAGGTTGGCGCCTCTTGTAAGGGTTCACGGAAGGACCTCCGATCTGCCTTTCCTCTCCCTCGACTTCGGGACCTCCGTCTATGGGGTGTCCGTATGCGTCGAAGAAACGGCCGGCGAGCTGATCGCTGACTTTGATGGT
>DBWN01000253.1:0-122 GCA_002308935.1 Bacteroidales bacterium UBA1237
TCCTTTGGCCAGACGATGTCGATCAGTTCACTTCTTGAGAAGGTTTTTCCGGGGTTGGCGATCAACAGGTTCAGAATCTCGAACTCGGTCTTGGTGAAGGGGATTTCCTCTCCGTTGATGAA
>DBWN01000253.1:211-453 GCA_002308935.1 Bacteroidales bacterium UBA1237
TTCTCGCACTCCCTTATGAGGTCGATGAAGATGGTGCCCACGACGAACGAGTACTGGTTCTCGTCGACGTCTACGGCGTTGCGGTTGCGGAGTTCAGTCCTGAGGGCGTCTATTTCATTCTCGACGGACAGGGACACCTCAACGTCTCCTTCACCCTTGAGTACAAGGCTCATGTTCGTGAAGGCTTCCTCAAGCAGTGAGAACATGGTGGCGACGCCCTCTTCCTGACTTTGTGTGAACTC
>DBWN01000253.1:488-742 GCA_002308935.1 Bacteroidales bacterium UBA1237
CCGATACTTTCGAGCTCGCTGATGGCACGGATCATCGTACGGATCTTGCGCTTGGAGTCATCGCTCAAGTGGGCGTTACCGACCTGGGCAAGGTAGCTTCCGATGCCGCTTTCCATACGGTCTGACATCTCCTCCATCTTGCGGATCTTCTCGTAAGCGGCCTTGAACTGCTCTGAATCCTTTATCTTGTAGAGGTCTCTTACCATACCGAACATCTCACCCATCTTGTCAGCGAACAGCTCGGTCTCCTTCTG
>DBWN01000253.1:751-3058 GCA_002308935.1 Bacteroidales bacterium UBA1237
AGATTTCAGGGGTTTTCATGATACCGGTCTGTATGTACTGCAGACGGAACTCATCCTCGGTCTCGGCGCTCTTCTGAGGCAGAAGCTTGCAGACGATCTTCTCGAGTTGTGGAATGAACCAGATGAGGATACTGGTGTTGATGACGTTGAACATCGTGTGGAACGTCGCAAGTACGAAGGACAGCCTTGCTGCAGACTGGGTGTCAGCATGAGGGTCAACACCGACCAGAGAACATGCGGCATTCACGAAACGGTAGAAGATAAGAAGGCACCATATGACACCGAACACGTTGAAAAGCAGGTGTGCCAGTGCGGCTCTGCGTGCCTGGGTGTTGGCTGTGAGCGCCGCGACGTTCGCTGTCACTGTGGTTCCGATGTTCTCACCCATGACAAGGGCGATACCCTGGTAGATGGTCAGAACCCCTGAAGTGCAGAGGACCATCGTTATCGCCATCAGGGCCGCGGAAGACTGCGCGATGCAGGTCAGGACGGCTCCTATCACAAGGAAAAGAAGGATAGTGAGGTAACTTCCTGAATCGAAAGAAGCGAAGAAGTTGACCACGGATTCGTTGTGTGCCAAATCCATTTCCCTGCCGGTGGCGTTGAGGGTTCCGAGGGCGAAAAGCAGGAACGACAGTCCGAACAGGAAATCACCCAGGTATCTTCTTTTGGGGAAGTTGATGAGGATGACAGCGACAAGGAACACCGGCCAGACCACGTTCACTATGTTGAACGAGAATCCTGCCGACATGATCCATGCGGAGAGCGTCGTTCCGATATTCGCTCCCATGATGACCGATATCGCTTGTGCGAGTGTGAGCAATGCCGCGTTGACGAAGGACACCGTCATGACGGTCGTCGCCGCTGAGGATTGTACCGCTACGCATATGAGCATACCGGTAAGCACGCCCGTAAAGCGGTTTGAAGTCATGGCACCGAGAATGTGCCTCAGGCCGGGGCCCGCCATCTTCTGGAGGGCTTCGCTCATCACCTTCATTCCGTACATCAGAACGGCGATGCAGCCAAGGAGTTTCAGAAATGTCCAAATCATGCTACAAATTTAACCGAAATGTTCCTTTTTCGGAATAGCCTGCAGACTGTTTTATCATTTTTTTATCAACGTAATACTGTTGAAAAGGTTTTTGGCGAAAGATGACGGAATGATTCTTTTTTGAACTATATTTGAAAAACCGCAATCATTGACCAGATGAAAATCCTCAGGCAGCTTATTCTTTCGGCAGCGCTTATGCTGCCGTTGTATTCATGTTCAGTCCCTGAAACCGGGACGGCTGATCCAGTAGATTACGTGAACCCGTTGGCGGGAACAATGTCAACATACAGTCTTTCAACCGGGAACACCTATCCCGCGATGGCGCTTCCCTGGGGAATGAACTTCTGGACTCCCCAGACTGGGAAGGACGGAGACGGATGGACCTACCGTTATGACGCCACACATATACGTGGCTTGAAGCAGACCCATCAGCCATCCCCCTGGATCAACGATTACGGCGCGTTCTCGATAATGCCCGTCACCACGGGAATGGTTTGGGATGAGGAGGAACGGTCGAGCTGGTTCTCCCATAAGGCTGAGACCTCGACACCGTATTATTACAGTGTATATCTGGCCGACCATGACGTGACGGCCGAAATGACGCCTTCTTCCAGGGCGGCGGCGTTCCGTTTCACTTATCCCGAAATGGAGACCTCCTATCTTGTGGTTGACGCATTCCCTGGAGGCTCATACGTGAAGGTCGACGGTAACAGGATCGTGGGATACGACACCCACAACCATGGTGGAGTGGGGGAGAACTTCCGCAACTGGTTCGTCATAGAGTCCGACACCCCTTTCTCCTTCAAGGGAGTCGTAGCGGATGGTGTCCTTCTTGAGGGGGAGACTGAGGCGGAGTCCGGCCATTCCCAGGCGATAGTGGGTTTCCCGACTGGGGCAGGGCAGAAGGTGAACCTTCGGGTCGCTTCTTCGTTCATTTCATTGGAACAGGCTCAAAAGAACCTTTCGGAGCTCTCCTCTTCCTTTGATGAGGTCAAGGATGCGGCCAGACAGGAGTGGAACTCGGTACTCGGAAGGATAGAAGTGGAGGACAATGACATTGACCACTTGAGGACATTCTATTCCTGCCTTTACCGCGCTCTCCTTTTCCCGAGGGACCTTTCGGAAATCTCCCCTTCGGGCGAAAGGGTGCATTACAGTCCCCATACCGGGAAAGTGGAGAAAGGGCATTTCTTCACGGATACAGGTTTCTGGGACACGTTCAGAAGCCTTTTCCCTCTAATGAACCTGGTTTATCC
>DBWN01000032.1 GCA_002308935.1 Bacteroidales bacterium UBA1237
CGGCAGAGAATCCTGCCGTCCCTTCTCAACATCGGGTTATAATAGTCACCATCTCCTTCCAGCACCTCAGTCATATCATACCGGTCGGGAGTCCCTTCATGGTCCCATGAACCTATGAAGGCAGTCCTGTATTCATTTTCGCGGAGTCTCCCCGGTAGGCTGTCCTCTATCTGTCTCCATGCCTCCCATCCTGTAGATACGCAGTTGCTGAAGAGATTGCCTTCGATTGCAAGGGAGTCGATTCCGGGAGTGTCGGCATATGAGGAGCCGGGATTGTATGCACCTATGACGGAAGGGGAGTGCGCGTCACTTACGACGAGCACGATATTGAGCGGCTTTCTTATGAGCTGCTCTTTGTCAGAAGCGCATCCGCACAGGCACATGAGCCAGACGGCAAGCACCATCGCTGCAGTTATCTTTCTGTGTTTTCCGGTCATGAAGGAGACTGTTTTCGGGATAAATATATGCATTTTCCCTCAAATACTATCATGACAATGGAGTGGAGATCACTTCTTCTTTGCGCACTTCTCCCCGACCCAGTCAGGGTAGGCGATTTTCGGGATGAGGGCCTGGATATCTCCAGTTCTCTTTCTGGCGTATCCGCTTCCGGAGGAAGGATTGCGTTTGAGAGGACTTGGCAAAGATGCGGCAACGGCGCAGGCTTGGGAACGAGACAGTGTGGCTGCCGAAGTGGACCAGTACTCCCTGGCCGCGGCTTCGGCACCGAAAACCCCCTTACCAGTCTCGGCTACATTCAGGTACACTTCCATTATCCTGGCTTTGCCCCAGATTTTTTCGATGAGGAAGGTCCACCAGGCTTCGTAGATTTTTCTTAGGCCGGTCTGGCTTCCGAAAGTGAACACGTTCTTGGCCGTCTGCTGGGAAATGGTGCTGCAGCCACGGATCTTCTTTCCGCGTTCGTTGTGCTCTTTCCACATTTTGCGGATCTCATCCCAGTCGAATCCGTGATGAGTGAAGAAACGGTTGTCCTCGCTGGCTACTACAGCCTTCACCATCTCAGGGGAAATCTTTTTGAGCGGGACCCATTTCTTTTTCAGTTTGAAGGAATCATCAGAGCGGTACTTGATGCTTTGTGTCACCATCAGGGGGGTGAAGGTCACGGGGACCCATTTGAAAACAAGGACAATACCGAGGCTTATCGCTATGAACCATAGCGGTATCCTCACGAAAATCCAATATGGAAGGCTGCGGTGTTTCATCCGGAAGAGTGTCTCCTCAAAAGTTATGCCCTGAATGAGGTGCAAAGTTCTAAATAATTTTATTGATTTATACGCTTTGTACTTCATTTTTCGGCGATTCTGAAAATGAACTATTGTGAACGTGTACTTTTTTTCATTACTTTTGTACCGATTATTGCCAACCTATAAAAAGCTATAAAGCAAATGTCTAATATTATTGTTCAGGAACTGCTTCAGGAAGACGTACTGACCGACCACTACAGGACTTTGGGATATGATGAGAGTTTTTTCCCCCAGTACTGCAGGATATATCGTGAACGCTACAAGAAAGCTGTGGACAAGGAGGTCCCCAATGCCTCCGATTTCGCATTGTATTGCGCCAACAATTTCATGCCATGGTATGATTTCTATCTGAGGCTCGGCCACTCCCAATTGTGGGCTGATGCGGCCGGTAAATTCGCGGCTGATACTCTCAAGCCGATGAAGGTCACATACGAGAACGATCCCGAGATACTCCGTCTTACATTCAAGAAGTGCTACAGGGTTGCCAAAGAAGCGGCTATCCCGGAGTTGAGGATGCATTGTGCGAAGATCGCTCAGGGTTGGGGTAAAGGTTTTCCCTACGGGAAGAGATACGCCGAGATGCTGATTTCGGATGCTGACAGCGTAAAGGCCGCCAAAGAATCCGACAGGTACAACCGCCTTTGCAAGAGAGCGAAAGTCGCTGGCATGTCAGATTCTACAGTTTGGTATTTCGCCGATCTTGTCAGCGTGTCTTCCGTCAATCCTGACCATGCCTGGAAGTTGGCCCAGATTAGGGAAGAGCTTCTCAATCAGGGTTACGATGGTGAGGATCTGGACGCTCGGATGGAAGACTTCAAAAAGGAAGTCATATCCAGAGTGAACCGCCGCAAGAAGAGACAGTACCGCCCTCAGCAATATCAGCAGTATTATCCTTCCGACGGCTCATATCAGACTGAAGGGGGAGATCAGTATTCTTCCCGTCAATGGGACAACTCCGGTGACGGAGAGTACCAGCAGCCTGTGTCCGAAGGGACGGAAACTGCCCATAACGATTACTCTTCCGAAGCTGACCCTAATATCTGGTAGGACATCAGTTTCTTGAGAAAGAGAGAGCCTGTCTTGCGGGATTTCCGTTAGGC
This sequence comes from Bacteroidales bacterium UBA1237, assembly GCA_002308935.1. Classification (GTDB taxonomy): domain Bacteria; phylum Bacteroidota; class Bacteroidia; order Bacteroidales; family UBA932; genus Cryptobacteroides. The sequence goes on from DBWN01000032.1 coordinate 2,363, forward strand.
AGGCTCTTTCAGATTCAGTCAGCTGTGAGGCTTATCTGGTGTCCTTGGCAAAGCCGTTAGCCACCATCCAGCTGTAGAATGATTGCAGCCATACTCCTTCGGGAGTGGGAGTCTGTGCGGTATTGCCTCCCATACCACCGAAGAACCCACCGGTCGATTCACCGTATACGTGTATTTCACTGTCTATCCCGGCTTTCTTCCATTCCATGAAAAGGGCCATGCATCCGGCCGCCACGTTGGGATGGTCAGCGTGAACCGCCACAAAGAGCTTGGGAGCGTTCTTTGGAACGGTTATGTCAATGAGGGAAGGACCGTACACTGAGCAAAGGAACGAGGGCATGTGGTAAGCATCCGCTTTCATCAGAGCGGCAAGTTCGACACCGCCTCCTGCGGAGAATCCCATCCATCCTATACGAGTAGGATCAATGTTCCATTGGGAAGCGTACATTTTCACGATCTCCATGGCACGTAAGGCGTCGTCAGCCGCATTGTCGGTGGATTTGTCATTGGGATCCGGGACAGAAGGGGAGGTGTTGGCGTTCTTCAGTTCCGTGAAGTCGAATATCTTCCCCTGCATGGACAGGAACTTGCTCGACTGTCCGCCTTCAGGGACGTTTACCTGACCGGGAGAAGGCATGGGACCGAATGAAGAGCGGAGACGGTATTTGACGCCTATAGCGGCTACACCTCTTGCGTTAAGCCAGTCGGCTATAGCCTTGAATTCAGAATCCCATGAAAGGGAAACCAACGCTCCCCCGGGGAATATTATTACGGCTGACCCGTCCGCCTTGTCGGCTTCAGGAAGACTTACCGTCAATGTCGGATTGGAAACTTTTGTATATCTGGTCGCTTCTCCGAAGTCGTTCACGGCTACGGTCTCCTCATCGCTCTCCACCCTCTGGTTGTAAAGCGGAATTACACTCTTCTCGGAGAAGTTTTTGGAGGTCATCGTCCACCCTTCAAGATTTGCGGGGACTTGGGAATAGCGGAAAATGAGTCCGTTCTCTTCTTTTCCTTTCAGCTGATAATCAAGCCAAAGTAGAGCCATGTCGGCGAAGGAGCCTCCGTGCTCTTCACGGTATGTGCCGCCGTGTCCTACTTCAAGATTGGCGATAACGACAGGTACATGGCTTATCCTTTTGAAGTCATCGGTCGCATTGGGATAAGCGATATCGCTTTTCCCTCCGATGAGATAGCAGACAGGATAAGCAAGTTTGGAAAGGTCATCTTTGGAGACCATTCCGGACAGGCCGTCTCCCGGGGATGTCACTCCGCTGTTCAAGGGAACGGTGGTTTTGATCCTGGGGTCTCCGCTTGTTCCGAGAATGAGTGCCTGCAGTCCTCCGCAGGACTGACCCATGGCCGCTGTGCGGTTCACGTCCACATTTCCGAAGTATTCGGATTTTTTGGAAACGGCTTCTTTGGCGAGCCAGTCAAGGGCGCGCAGATAGTCTCTGGCGTCCGCTGAATTCCCTGCTTCAACTTTTTTGAACTGCTCCATCATGGCTTCCCTGTCAAAGTCTGCAGGTGCACCTTGAGGAGCTTGTGCTTCCCGTCTTGGAGGCTCCGCAGACCATTTGCCGTTGGTGATTATGACGTATCCGTTGGATGCCAGGTTGGTCAGGAAGTTCAGGAAGCCCCAAGCGTCCCTTGAACATCCTCCGTTTCCGAAGAGTATGACGGGCAGAGGCCCTTCTACTTTGGCGGCTGTCGTCAAGTCAACGGGCTTGACTATGGAATAGCCCGGCAGCCCCTTGTCTTCGACTACTTCGGCTTTAAAAGGCCCGGGACCTCCGTTCTCAACCTTAATACTTCTGAGAGTTTTAGCGGATGTGCTCATCACCATGAGTGCGGCGATGATAAAGGTTATGGTTCTTCTCATATTGAAAGGAATAGTTTGTCTGGCGTATGCAAGTTAGCAAAAAATAGAATAAGGATATGCATCGAAAAGGCATTTTAGGAGAAGACTGGTAATGATGACATATCATAGCAAGGAAAGATGATGGCAGAAACTGATATTTTTTCTATCACTTTTTCAGATATGTCAGATGGCCCTGCAACCCGTCAAGGTCTGTTTTGGAGTTTCATGGAACGACATGTTTTTACAAAACAGCCCTTCTCCTTGTCTGCTCAACTTCTTGCCGTTATCCTTGCACGGGGCCTATCTTTGCGTAGTCCGCTCTTCCGGCATCAGACCGGAAGACAATTCTTTTTCATCTTAAAAACAATACGCATATGCCAAGAAAACGTAAGAATCTGACGGAGGAGCCCGTCATGACTGAGACCGGAGAGACGGTCTCTGGACAAGAGCCCCAGGAAATCCTTCCTTTCGTCGAAGACGACCTCCCGGAAGGACCGGAACCGCAAGGGGAATCATACACCATTCCTGTTGTAGCACCAGAGCATTTGTCTCCTGTCAACAAAAAACGTTATGAGAATAACGAAGCCTACCGGAAAATGGTGGACAAGATGCTCCCTTCTTACAGGAATTTCGGGAAGACATGGACTGATGAGGAGAGGGATCTTCTCCGCAAACTCTATAAGGAGAACGCTACGGATGAGGAACTGGAGATGACGTTCGGAAGGACAATCAAATCCATATGTATGGAACTGATCAAGATGCGTGAACTTAAAATATCCTAGTGTTCTTCTTAGAAGAAATACATCCCAAAAGGTTGTTTCCTGAATCTTTCGCTTCCCAACCTTTCTGAAAATTGAAAGGTGTACTCAAAAAGGCAAGGACCACCGCCATGGCCCTTGCCTTCATAATGTGAATGACAGTCTAATCTTTTTTCTGGGGTTCGTCATCCTCCTGCGATGAACCGTTTTTCCCGACATGGCTCGGCGGGAATCCGAAGTGTTTCTTGAATTCCCTGGAGAAGGAGAACGGTGAAGAAGAACCTACCTTGTATGCGACTTCACTGACCGAAAGGTTCCCTTCCTTGAGAAGTTCAATCGCACGGTTCATGCGGTATGTGCTGATGAACGCCTGAGGAGTTTTGCCGGTAAGGCCCTTAACCTTCGCATACATGCTCGAATAGCTCATCGCCAGACTGTTGGCGAGGTCAACGACATTGAACGCGTCATTCTCTAGATTGGCGTCGACGATGCTGTGAATCTTCTCAAGAAGGGCTTTGTCTCTGGGGTTGAGGCCTACCTCTTCGATGATCTCTGGCTCTTCTTTGATGGAGACGGAGGTCATGTTGAGGATGCGGTCCTGCATTCTTCTGCGGTTCTTTATCTGTGTCTCAACAGTCGCGACGAGATAGTCAGGATCGAAGGGTTTCGGAATGTACGCATCAGCTCCGGCCTTCACACCTTCAACACTGCTCTTGGCGTCTGCTTTAGCTGTGAGCAGGATGACGGGGACGTGGCATGTGTCCGGATTGTCCTTGATGTCCTTGCATAGGGCGTATCCTCCCTTGTTCGGCATAATGACATCGCTGAGGACAAGATCAGGGACTATCATCTTAAGGTTGTCTTCTGCCTCCAATCCGTCAGACGCCGGGAATATGTTGTATTTTGAAGAGAGTAGCGAAATGAGGAATGAGCGGATCTCGTCATTGTCCTCGACTATGAATATTGAACCGTCCTTGGAGGATTCTTCTCCGGAGACGTCTGCCTTGATGCTTTCAGGAACGTATCCGCTATCTTGGATGAGAGATCCGTTATAAGCGTCCTTGGAAAGAGGCAGGCTGAATCTGAAAATCGAACCTCCGGTTTCCACGGGCTCGAATATGAGGTTGCCCTTGTGCATCTTGGCAAGATGCATCGCGTAATGAAGTCCGATGCCGGAACCGATTGTGGAGGATTTTTCGGCTCCGAGTCTTTCGAACCTGTCGAAAATCTTGCTCCTCTTGTTCTCGGGTATTCCTATGCCGTCGTCTTTTACGGATATCTCGGCATCCGTCCCTTCTTTTGCGACCGATACTGTTATGTGACCTCCTTCAGGAGTGTATTTGACCGCATTGGAGATGAGGTTGCCGCAAACTTTGCTGACCTTTTCGGTATCGAAGTATCCGATGAAGGAATCGATCCCTGTAAGTTCCATTGCCAATCCCTTCTCCTGTGCCGCGTAGCTGAAGTTTCCGACCATTGAACGGATGACTGAAACGAGGTCATTCTGCCTGATCTGCAGACTTTCCTGTTCTTTTCTTGAACCGTTTATCGAGAGGATCTGTTCAGAAAGAGACTTGAGTTGCTCGGCATTCCTGCATATTGCATCCACCATCCGTTTTTCCCCATCCGGAAGATCCATCTTCGAGAGTTCCTTCGCCGGAGCGTATATCATGGAAAGGGGAGTGCGGAATTCATGGGATATGTTCGTCACGAAATCAATATGCTGCTGCTTGAGTTCCTCTCTCTTGACAGACAGTGCGAGTCTCTCCTTCTGGGTCCGCATTCTCGTTATGGTCCGCATAACATAGGCGAGAATCAGAAAAGCAAGAATCACATATGCGGTCTTCGCCGCTTTGCTTGCCCACGGGGCAGCCTTGATGATTATCGGGATCGAAATCTCATGGGAGCTCCATAGACCGTTCTGCAACCTCACCCTGGCCCTGAAAGTGTACTTTCCTGGAGGAAGGTATGAATAAATGGCCTGAACGTATGAAGAAATGTACTGCCAGTCGTTTTCGTAACCTTCCATCTTATAGGAATAGTTCAGAAGGGAACCGGATTCGAAATCCACTCCTGAGAAGCGGAAGGTAAGGATGTTTCTCTTATAGTCAAGATGAAGTTCAGGGGTGGTGTCCGGAAGCTGTTCGCCCCCGGCGGAAAGATACTCTATATATAGAGGTATGTCCTCTTTCTGTGGAATGGAAATATTCGGGTCGATGGCGGTGATTCCTCCGCTTCCTCCGAAATAAAGCATGCCGTCAGGAGCTTTGACACCGGAAACCAGAGAATATGACTTTCCTTCAGAGAAATGCTCGTCGTGAACGACGGAGAAAGTCATGTTCTGCCGGTCATATTTGGTGACATGCTCTGAGGAACTGAACCATATATTGCCCGCGTCGTCTTCTACGATAGCCCTGATGCTGTTGTCGACTATTCCCTGTTCCGTGCCGAACCTCTCGAGCATTCCGCTTTCCTCATCGTAATGTATGATTCCTTCATTGTAAGTGCCGCACCACAGTGATCCGTCCTTGGCGGTTATTACATAGTTGAGGTTCTTCAGTTTTTCATCTCCTACGGGAGTGTATGTCCTGTCGGGGAGTATCTCGTACAGGCCGTTCCGGACAGTGAAAAGGAATACCCTTCTGGAGTTCGGATCAGAAAGTGTGAGCGTGAAAGGCACAGAAGGTCCATTGTCATATGAGATGGTTCCATCAGGACTGATTATGCCGAACTTTCTTGACATGGCTGCCCAGATCTGTCCGGTGGCGTCTTCCGCCAGAGAGTACACGTCCCCGTCCATCTGATATGTCATTTCTGGGGTCAAATGCCCACCAACCGCCCTGCATTGCGTTACCTTTTCCTTTTGGGTGATCCAAATGCGTCCTCTGGAATCCATGAATACGTTAAGCACATTCTCAAATCCGTCCCCTTCGGATATCGTGTCACCGGTAAGCGGATTGACGCACATTGTCTTGCTTCCGTTCCTGAACCACAGCAGTCCGTCATTGTCGAAACCGAGCCTTGCTATGGAGAGCCTTTCATTTCCGGATGCGGGGAGAAGACTTTCGTATGTCCTTTGTGCGGCGTAGAATGAGAAGTTGTCCCGTCTGTCGGAAAGCCAGATGTTCCCGTCCTTGTCCACGAAGCATGTATAATCTGACCCAAGGAGCCTCTCGGAGGGGATTATGGATGTCAGGGTACCTCCGATTATATTGTAGCGCTTTATACCTGATCCGGCTATACCAGCAAGCAGGCTATTGGTTTTAGGATCTGAGACAAGGAACAGTATATTTCCTTCGTCTTGGATTCTGTCGATTCCGCGCGGAGTGGGTATTCTGGTCCGGGAGCGTCCGTCGAAGCATATAACGCCATTCTCTTCAGTGGAGACCCAGATGGTGGATGGTGATGTTTCGCAAATTGAAGTGACGTGGGTTTCTTTACCGATAAAATGTCTCCCGATAAGATTGAGTTCTTTGTCCAGTATGCAGACTAGAGTGCTGTCGGTTTTCTCCATAGTGAACCATACGTCCCCCGGTTCACTTACCAGTACGTTTTCAAGCCAACTAACTCCCGGCTCATAATATCGTCCTCCAGAAGACAGGTTTTCTTTGTGGAATGCTATGAAACCGTCCTTGCCCATGCACAATATCCTTTCACTGTCGAGATTTTGTATGTCAGTGACAGGATTGTATATAGCTTCGTTGAGGTTGAAAAACTGACCGTCCCTCATTACAGAGAGGCCGCTGTCGGTACCTATCCATAGGTCTCCTGAGGAATCCATGCACAAGGATTTGACACTGCTGTTGGCAAGGTCGTGATTACCCCTTCCTGAAGTGAAAATGCCGTACGATGTGCCGTTATATCTGTTCAGGCCGTTTGCGGTGCCAATCCAGATGTAACCCTTGTTGTCCTGGGCGAATGCCCTGATGTCATTGTCGGAGATGTGATATGAAAACTGCGCCACTTGTCCGGAAGAGGATATCCCGGTCGTGAAAGACAGCAGTAATGATATGCAAGTTTGTATATAAAATGTTCTTCTGGTCATTAGCGGTTACCGGGACCAGTCAATCTGGTCGGATAATTCAATAGGGTGAATAATACAGCTTGATTCTCTTCTGCGAAGTTATGAAGTTATTCAGAATTTG
>DBWN01000159.1 GCA_002308935.1 Bacteroidales bacterium UBA1237
GGTGATCATCACCACTTGGTGAAAGGGAGTTTGCTAAGGTGTGAGTTGTAGTACTTCCTCTGTCCTGTGACTTCCTCCGCTATCCAGGCTGGTTTAGTGAAAGGGTGATCGGAAGATGGGAGTTCTATTTCAGCGACGGTAAGTCCGGCATTCTCTCCATGAAACTCGTCAACTTCGAACTTCAGGATTCCGCTTTCTTCCGGTACAATCCACCTTGTCTTGTCAATGACTCCTTCAATGCATAGGGCGAAAAGATCCTTCGCATCCTGAAGCGGAATCTCCTTCTCCCACTCCATGCGGCTGAGCCCGTCAGCGCTGGGACCCTTGATGGTCAGATAACCGGTGTCATCGTAAAGTCTCACCCTTACGGTCCTTCCTCCTGAGGCGCAGATGTATCCCTGGACGAGGTGGTGGCTTTCTACAGCTGCGTCCTTATATGAAGTGTCCTTGACCAGGAACTTGCGCTCAGTTTCAATATGCATGATGAATGGTTTTGTGCTTTGTTGGGGATTGTTACATGAGATACTCCGACATGTCCTCTCCTTTGGCGATCCCTTCCCTTATCATGGTTGAAGAAATGTCGACCATCGGCGCATCCAATATCCTTATTTCATACAGATGATCCTGCAGGTTCTCAAAGCCCCTCATTCCTTCCTCAATGCTGAACGGAGAATCTTCCATCGCACCGTCCTCGAATATCACCTCGGTGTCATGTGTGTATGGTGAAGGAGCTTTGGCGCATTCTTCCATGAGTTTCCGTCTTGTCTCCTGAAGATCTGATCCACGTCTGGGGAACACAGCTACACCGTAATCCATGAGTATCCTCGGGAAATCCCTCCATTGATGGATGCCGTCCAGATTGTCGGCTCCTATTATGAGAGTGAAGTCGTTCTCGGGCTCTCTGCGTTTGAGGGCGTCCAGAGTCTTTATCGTGTAGTGAGGAGGGTCCATGTCCAGTTCAATGTCATCGACCCATACATGGAGTTCGGGATGCCTTTTGACGGCTTCCACGGCGGCATTGTAGCGGTCCCTTCCGCTGTCGGCGCTTATCGAATCCTTCAGGGGATTCTTCGGCGAAACGACAAGGTACACCCAGTCGAAATCGGCGTTTTTGGTGAGATACTCCATTATCGCCTGATGACCCTTGTGGAGAGGATTGAATGAACCGGAATATACCGCTATCTTCATTGTTCGGTCGGATTATTCAGCAAGGAACCCGTCTACCATTTCCTCGGCTTCATTGAGAGCGGTATCAAGGTCGTCGTTGATAAGGATCTTGTCGAATTTCGGGGCGTACTCCATTTCTTCAGCGGCTTTGCCGACCCTCTTTTCGATTTCTTCCATGCTGTCAGTCCCCCTTTTGATGAGGCGTTCCCTCAGAACTTCAACAGACGGGGCCTGAATGAACACCGACAAGGCTTTCTTTCCGAAAAATTTCTTAAGGTTCACTCCGCCTTTGACATCAACGTCGAAGATTATCACGTGTCCTTTTGCCCAGATCCTGTTGACTTCGGATTTGAGGGTGCCGTAGAACCTGCCAGGATATACTTCCTCATATTCCACGAATTTGTCATCGGCCACTAGCTGGCGGAATACTTCTGTCGGGAAGAACAGGTAATCCACTCCATCCTTCTCTTCACCTCTGGGGGCTCTNNGCTCTGGATGTTGCGGACACCGAGAACTCCATCTCGGGATGGAGGGAAAGGATGTGTCTTACGATAGTGCTTTTTCCTGATCCTGAAGGCGCTGAGAAGATGATGACTTTATTGTGGCTCATTGATAATGACGTTTGTGGTGTTCTTTCCGCAAAAATAATTAAATTTGCGGACGATTACATCGTCATGGCAGAAATATTGCAGCATAATAATTCTGACAAAACTGCATGACAGCATGGCGTGAAATGCGCCTGAACCTTGGTTGAATTCGTAATCAACACAATTTTATATTAAAGAATATGGTTTCTTATAAAGAACTTGGTCTTGTAAACACCAGAGAGATGTTTGCGAAGGCCGTCGCCGGCGGATATGCTATCCCCGCTTTCAACTTCAACAACATGGAGCAGCTCCAGGCTATCATCCAGGCTGCAGCTGAGACAAAATCCCCTGTCATCCTCCAGGTCTCCAGCGGAGCCCGCAAGTATGCGAACCAGACCCTTCTCCGTTACATGGCTGAAGGTGCTGTAGAGTATGCAAAGGAACTCGGTTGGGAGCATCCTCAGATCTGCCTCCATCTTGACCACGGCAACTCTTTCGAGCTTTGCAAGAGCTGCGTTGACATGGGCTTCTCTTCAGTCATGATCGACGCTTCTTCTCTCCCTTACGAGGAGAACATCGCTCTTACCAAGCAGGTTGTTGACTATGCTCATCAGTACGATGTGACAGTTGAGGCTGAACTCGGTGTCCTCGCAGGTGTTGAGGATGAGGTTTCTGCAGAGGAATCCCACTATACACGTCCTGAGGAAGTTATCGACTTCGCTACCCGTACCGGCTGCGACTCTCTCGCAATCTCCATCGGAACTTCACACGGCGCATACAAGTTCAAACCCGAGCAGTGCACCCGTGACCCCAAGACCGGTCGTCTCGTACCTCCGCCCCTCGCTTTCGACGTTCTTCACCAGATTGAGAAGAAACTCCCTGGATTCCCTATCGTTCTCCACGGATCATCTTCAGTTCCCCAGGAGTATGTCGACATCATCAACGAGCATGGCGGCAAACTTCCCGATGCAGTAGGTATTCCTGAGGAGCAGCTTCGTGAGGCTTCCAAGAGCGCAGTCTGCAAGATCAACATCGACTCCGATTCACGTCTTGCCATGACAGCAGCTATCCGCAAGGTCTTCGATGAGAAGCCCGGTGAGTTCGACCCCCGTAAATATCTCGGACCCGCTCGTGACGAGATGAAGAAGCTTTACATGCACAAGATCGTGAACGTTCTCGGTTCTGACGGCAAAGCTCTCTAGTGAATAAGTTCCACCGGGCTTCCCGGTGAATGTATGTAATAATTGAGGCGACCTTCAGGCCGCCTCAATTGTCTTTCTATGGGCTAGGGTGATTTCTATAGCACTTCCAGAAGTTCAACCTTGAAAACGAGGGCTGCGAACGGAGGGATCGCTCCATGGGCACCGGCCTCGCCATAGGCGAGATTGTAAGGGATATAGAGCTCCCATATGGATCCTTCTGCCATAAGCTGGAGAGCCTCGGTCCATCCTGCGATGACCTGGGTGACACCGAATACGGCGGGTTCACCCCTCTTGTATGAAGAATCGAATATCTGACCGTTGGTGAAAGTACCTTCGTAGTGGCATTTGACCCTTGAAGAACGGGTGGCTTTGCGGCCGGTTCCTTCCTTGAGGACCTTGTACTGGAGTCCGCTGGGGAGTACTTTCACACCTTCTTTCTTGGCGTTGGCGGCGAGGAACTCCTCTCCGTCCTTCTTCATCACGGAAGCGATTTCAGCTTCTTCAGCAGCTTTCTCTTCCTGGAGGGCCTGGAAATATTTGTCGAGTATCTCGCTGGCTTCTTCGAGTGAAATCGCGGGTTTTTCTCCGCTGAGGGTGGCCTTCAGGCCAGCCATGAAGTCATCAAGAGCGACTTTCTTTACTCCTGAGTGGATCATGTTGTGGGCTATGCTCATGCCCAGTGCGTAGGAATTCTTGTCCATGTGAGGAAATGATGTTTATATGTAAT
>DBWN01000213.1:0-1197 GCA_002308935.1 Bacteroidales bacterium UBA1237
CCTATGGAGCACCCGGAGGTAAGCCAGCACCTTCCCGTCATCATCGGCATAGAAGATATGGACACTGCCTTCGTCCAGACCGTCGGCGTCCTGGTAAGGGCAGTCCTGCTCCACGATGAAGACATTTTCTCTCGCGCGGATTATTTCATAAAGCTCTTTCGGTGTGAGCTGGTCGAATTTCTTTATTACGGTTTTCATATCGAAATTGAGTGTCAGAGGATTTTTAAGGCGATATGGGCGCATGCTTCGGCGTCAGATAAGGCGTGGTGATGCCTTGTGAGGTTGAACCCGCAGGCAGCGGACACGGTCTGGAGCTGATGATTCGGGAGAATGCTCCCGAAATATCTCCTTGATGCCCAGAGAGTGTCATGGAATTCGTAATCGGGGTAATCCATGCGGTAAACCCTGAAAACGGACTTGAGGCAACCTTCATCGAACCTGGCGTTGTGGGCGACAAGGGGAAGTCCTTCGATCAGAGGCTCTATCTCGTTCCAGACATCCGGGAACAGGGGAGCGTCCTCGGTATCGTCAGGACAGATTCCGTGGACCCTCATGCAGAACCATTGGTAGTATTCAGGCTCCGGATGTATGAGACTGTAGTACGAATCCACAATCTCTCCTCCGCGGACTATGACAACCCCGACACTGCATACGCTGCAGGGTTGCTCGTTAGCCGTCTCGAAATCTATTGCCGCGAAATCTGTCATGTCCGTTTAAGGGAAATGTTGTCCTTCGGACAAATATATAGTTTATTTGGCGATAATGTTTATCTTTACCGCAAAGAAAAAGCCTTATGAAAATGCATCGTATATTGCCGTCCCTCACTGCTATCGCGACAGCCGCTGCAGTCGTTTCGTGCGGAAGCAGTGAAGAAGCCGCCATCAAGCAGGCCATCTCTTACCAGTTGTCTGTTTTCCCGGTAACCCGTGCCCAGGACGTCTACAAGAATTTCTGCCAGGACAACCTCGGTCCGGGACATCTTATCCCCAATCCCGACAATGCCTCATCCTACCTCAAGAGGGAACTCTCCGAATACAAGGAGGACCTGGACAAAGGCTTGTATTCGGTTCCCGAACTCAAGTATTATCCGGTAGGGGATTGCGGGAACTTCTATAGAGTAGACCTTTCTGTGATATTGGATTCCCTTATTGATTTTGAGAGTTTCTTTTCCGCTTTCCTCAGGAGCACAAACGAGGG
>DBWN01000213.1:1387-5417 GCA_002308935.1 Bacteroidales bacterium UBA1237
TTTTTCCAAAACGCGGAACAAAAAATAACGGGCCCGGAATTTCCGGACCCGTAGTCGTGTCAGGAGGTCACCCTCCTAAAGGATTTTCTAGAATACGTATGCAACACCGATCTTGAGCTGGTTGCGCTTCATGATGACATCACCGCTGCCCTTGTAGAGGTTGGTAAGGCCGAGGTCGTATCCGACAGTGATGCGGATAGCGTCCATAACCTGTGCACCTACACCACCACCGACGAGGACGTTGAGGCGTGAGTAGTCGTCATTCTTGAAGTTGTCAACAGTGCTTTCTCCGCTGACACCTGCTACAGAACCTGTATATTTGGTCTTGGAAGAAAGGCCGTACTGGATGGTAGGTCCTGCATAAACGAAGAACTTGGCATCGGGTGCGAGGTTGAAACCGTAGCTGAAGTCAACAGGAATGTTGAGAGAGTGCTCCTTGAAGTCACCGCCGAGGGTGAGACCAGCGAGGTTGTCAGAATCTTTCTTTCCCATCATTGACCAGTAGAGACCGGGAGTGATAGCGAAAGCGTCAGAAACATGAATGGTATAACCGACACCGGCATAAACGCCATTGAGATTGTCAGAGGATTTGTCAGCGTCTTTGTTTGACTTGTAAGTCTCGGTGTCATTAAGATAACCTGCACCTACATGTACCTGAGCGAAAGCGCTTGTAGCAAGAAGCATCATTGATGCTGCTGCGAGAATTGAAATAACTTTTTTCATGTTAAACAAAACTTTTTATTGGTTTTGCCCTATTTAAGAACAACCTCTATGCCAAAAATGCATTTTTGGGTATTTATTCGACCAAATGAAAACAATCAGGACAAATAAACCATAAATTGTTTTAATATGTAAAATATTGTGCCACAATTGTTTGCTTGAGAATTGCCAAGGAGGGAGGACTTTTTTCGGGACAAAGTGTCAGACCTCTTTTGTCATAATCTGTGCGGTTTCTTGAGTTTTTTTGTCATTCCACGCAAGTATTGCTTAATTTCGGGTTTAGAGGGTGTGTTTAAAACAATATGTCATGAAAACAATGAGATTTCTGAATATCGCTGCAGTCTTTTCACTTATTGGCTTGGGGCTGCAATCATGCAAACTGGATGATTCGAAGATGGATTATGACCTGGTGTATCCTTCCGCTCTTGTGACGGTGAAACCCGATGCTGAAGGGACCGGTTTCTACATGCAGCTCGATGACAAGACAGTCCTTATTCCGACCAACGTCACCAAATCCCCTTATGGAGATAAAGAGGTAAGGGCTCTTGTCAATTATAATGTTGCCGAGCCGAACGACATCTCGGCTTCCAATGCATACAACGGTTCTCTTGACAAAAAGAACGTTTTTGTCAATTGGATGGATTCCATTCTGACCAAACGTATGCTGGTGCCCAGTGATGTCAGCGGTTCTCTCGGTAATGATCCTGTGGAGATCGTCAATGATTGGGTGACCATAGTGGAGGACGGTTATCTGACACTCCGTTTCCGCACTCTCTGGGGAAGGGGAGTGACCCATTATGTGAACCTTATCCCGGTGCCTGATGAAAAGAACCCTTATCATGTCAAGTTCTGCCATGACGCCAAGGGTGACGTTTTCGGAGAATGGGCTGACGGCCTTGTGGCATTCCGTCTTGACGCCCTTCCCGATACTGGAGATTCAGTCATGGACCTGGTGCTCGATTGGGATTCGTTCAGCGGCAAGAAATCCGTGACTTTCAAATATTCCACGCTTAAAGGCATAGGAACCAAGTCTGGCTCTTTTATTGCAGAGCCGATCCCGACAATGAAAGTCGAATAGAAAGAGTTGGGCATATTCTCGGGTAACAGTGAAAAACGCCTTGTAGGGCGGCTGCGCAGCGGTGATACCTCGGCGCTCAGGGACTTGTACGCCCAGTACGCTGATTACCTATCGGGAATATGCTCACGTTATGTCCCTGAAAGGGATGAGATGAAGGATGTCTTCCAGGACAGCTTCATGAAGATAATTGAGAATCTGGACCGTTTCGAGTACAGGGGCGCCGGATCCTTGAGGGCATGGATGACCAGGATAGTATCCAATGAGTCCCTCAAGTACCTCAGACAACGGAAGAAGGATTCCTGGGTGTCATTGGAATGGGACCTGCCTGATGAACAGGAGGTCGAGGATCCTCCTTTGGATGACATCCCTCCCGAGGTCCTGCATTCCATGATCGGGAAGCTGCCTACAGCGTACAGGACGGTTTTCAACCTGTACGTCCTTGAAGGGAAAAGCCACTTGGAGATAGCTCAGCTTCTCGGGATAAAGCCGGACACTTCGGCTTCCAACCTGCACAGAGCCAAGAACAAGCTCTCGGCAATGATCAAAGAGTATTTGAATTCAAGAAAAGAACCACGATGACCGAAAAATGGAAAGAACAGATGCGAAGGAAGCTGGATCTCTATTCAGAGCCGGCTCCCGAGGTGTCGTGGACTGATCTTGAGAAGGCCCTTCACCGGAGCGGGAAAACAAGACGCATCCCCGCCTTCATCTATTATGCTTCAGCTGCCGCTGCGGCTCTTCTTCTCGGTGCTGTCCTGCTGTTGAGAGTGCCTGACAAGGACAAAAGCGATATGGTAGCCGTAATTCCCGGCACTTCTTCCACAGTTACTGAACCCCAGGTCATTCCTGATGACGTGGCTTCCGCTTCAAATGAAGATTTCAGTGCTATAGGGGATGATTCCTCTCCCTCTTCAACCGGCAACTCCGGAAACCGGAGCGGAGCGAAGAAACAAAGTACAGCAATTGCTTCGAACAGTCTTCTGGCGGATTCCCGTGATAAGAATGACAATACTGTCGGGCAGGTGACAGAACCCGCTGAGGAGGAGACCTTCCCTTCGCAGGTGAGTTCACCTGAAGAAGGAAATGCTGTTGTCTCGGGTGAATCCGCCCAAGAAAAGGAGGATGTTTCTTCCGGGGACAAGGTGAAAGAAGACAGCAATGTGCCTACAGGACCGTATGTGAGGACAAGGGATCCGTTCTCCGTAGTCGATGACCCGGCGAAGAATAGGCGTAGACGCAGCCTGACGGCGATGGCGTTCGTCGGCAACACTCCTGGCGGTTTCGGAAAGATGGGGACATACGACGCGGCTCTGCCTATGGCGGATTCTTATGGAGGTACGGACAAGCTCTACATGAGCAGCAATTCCAAAAGCGGATCCAATAGCGCATATGTGAATTCTCCGGACATAAACTCCGATGTCGATCACCGTCAACCGGTAAGGGCGGGATTGCGCCTTCGTTACGCTTTGGATGAGAACTGGGGTATCGAGAGCGGACTTACATACAGTTATCTCCATTCTGACATCTCGACAGGTGCGGGAGGCCTCAATACTTCCTATGTACAAAGGCTCTCCTATATTGGCATCCCCGTCAACGTGACCAGATATCTGTGGTCCGGGAACCGCTTTGCCGTTTACGCGTCCGCTGGGGGAATGGTCGAGAAGATGGTCAAAGGCAGAAGAGAACTGGCTTCAATCGTGAACGGGAACTCTGACGTCGCCACCACTGAAAAAGTCAAGATCGGCCCGTTGCAGTATTCAGTGAACGGGGCGGTCGGATTCGAATACAGGATATGGGACGCATTCGGTCTGTATGCGGAGCCTTCACTGGACTACCATTTCGATAACGGCAGTCCTGTGCCGACGATTTATTCTGACAAGCCTTTGAGGTTCGGAATCAGCATAGGAATGAGATTCAATCTCGGAGAGCGTTGACAAACTGATATGGACTATTGACGCCCGTGAGGATTCATTTCTTCGCGGGTTTTTTCGTCCCTTTAGGGACGGGCAGACAGCTTTTCGGAAAATGTGACTTTTTTTGAAAAATTTTTACTTCCGGTTTAAACTTCCGGAATCATTCCGCATCCAATAATATAGTTCGACTGGTTCAGGAAATCGGATAATGCGTCAAGTATTTCCAATATTCTGACATAAAAAATCCTACTGAATAAGAAATATTGCTAAATAATAATAATTAAGAAGTTTTGTTATGAAAAAGACAGTTTGCATCGCC
>DBWN01000059.1 GCA_002308935.1 Bacteroidales bacterium UBA1237
GGAAAGGTTCTTGTGATGGGGCTTGTTCCAGGCCTTCTCGAAGATGAACTGATACATGAAAGGATTGCAGTCGAATCCTTCGAGGGTGGAACCGAGCCCGACGAAGTTGTCTCCGGCGTTCTTGAAAGTGTTCTCTATCCTTCTGTCCACTTCAGCCAAGTCTCCGGCAAGATAGGTGTTGCCTCCGAAGTTGCCAAGATAACACCAAATGAAAGGCACTCCGAAATAGCTGTCCGTGGTCTGCCATACTTCCATCCTCTCACAGTAGTAGTCCAGAAGAAGGGATTTCTCCTTGGGGTACGAAGTCAGATAGGGTTCTATCTTGTCCTTCGTCCAGTACTGCCTTTCATTATAGAAAAGCCAGGTCATCTGGAGCCAAACTCCTTCAGGGTCGGCGGCCTCAAGGGACTCGTATACCTGACGGCTGACTCTCGACAGGTATTCCGGCTCCCAGCTCTTGGGTATCATCTCGTTGAATAGGTCGATACCGTATATATGGTCCGTCCCGTAGAGTTCGGTCTGTTTCTCAAGGAACTTCTTCTGTATCTGAGGGAAAAGCGGATCCATCGGGTCCAGGAAATGGGGGAACATCGTCGTATCGAATCCCGCCCAGTCGCTCATCCTTTCTATACCGGCTTCAGGATATATCCTTGAAAGAGCTTCGGGGACATGTCCGGCGAAAGCGGGAAGCACGGGCTTCATCCCGAGTTCCCTTTCCCTTGCGACTATCTTCTTCTGGAGTTCCTCCTGACCCTCAAGCCATGACTTTGGAAGAGGTCCTCCCCACTTGTCGAGGTTCAGCATCCTGTGCCAGGGAAGATGTGAAGGCCCTGTGAAATACTCCCTCACTTCCTCATCAGAGAGTCCCATTTCAGTCCAGATCTTGTACCAGATAGACTCTTGGCCTGTTATGGCAAGGGGCAGGTTGATTCCCTGAAGCGCCATCCAGTCAATGAAATGCTCCCACTCTTCCCAGTTCCACCAAGGCATGGTGTAACCGAATGTGCAATAGTTGAGGAAGAAGCGGTCGGGCACCCTGGAAAGGATCTGCACGGGATTCCCGACCGGAGGAAGGACTTCCGGTATGGAAACGGTATCCCAGAGGAACCACCCGACGTTCACATCACAATAATACTTCAGATAGTGGTTCAGTCCCACAGCCATCGAGTTCGAAGAGTTGCCGCTGATGTGGATCTTGCCGTCCTTGGATTCGATCCGGAAAACGTCCTTGCCTTCCTCAGGGGAAGCCATCTTGTGGAAAACCACCCCGGAAGCGGAGGGCCCCATGATACGGAAAGCCAGTTCAGATGCCGCCTTCTCCTGTTCCGACGAAGAACCGGAGCATGACTGCAATCCCAAGGACAGTACGGCGAAGGAAAAAGCCAAAGCGGCAGCCGACGAAATGATGGATTGGATTCGCATGATCGGAAAGTTTCCCGAAAAATACGATTTTTCCTTCAATCTCAGAACATGGCTCCCGCTCTTTTTTCCCTTCCATACGGTCGGTATAAAAACATAACCCCCGATGTTTCTTTTTTGCTCAAATAATCGTATGTTTGTTAGTCCGAAACGAGAACATGACCGAATGACTCCTCTAGCCGTTATCATCACAGTGCTCGCCTACTTCGCGGTGATGCTGATTGTCTCCTGGATTTCTTCCAGGGGAAGCGACAATTCCACGTTCTTCAGCGGCGGTCGCAAGTCAAAATGGTATGTCGTGGCGTTCGCCATGATAGGTTCCGCGATGTCCGGAGTGACATTCGTTTCGGTTCCAGGAATGGTCGGAGCGAGCGGATTCGGGTACATGCAGATGGCTCTGGGCTTCATTGTCGGATACTTCGTCATAGCCTATGTGCTGGTACCGCTTTTCTACAAGCTCAACGTGGTGTCCATCTACCAGTATCTCGAAGACCGGTTCGGGATGTCCTCTTATAAGACAGGAGCCTGGTTCTTCTTCATTTCGAAGATACTCGGCGCATCGGTGAGACTGTTCCTGGTGTGTCTCACTCTACAGCTTCTCATCTTTGAGCCCTTGGGTCTTCCCTTCATCCTCAACGTGCTGATTTCCATGCTGATAGTTCTGGCGTACACGTTCAAGGGTGGAGTCAAATCGGTCATCTGGACGGATACGCTCAAGACCTTCTGCATGATAATAGCTGTCCTTCTCAGCATAATATTCATAGGAAAGAACCTCGGCCTTGACTTCTCGGGAATCGTCGCCACAGTGAAAGGCAGCGGACCGATGTCGAAGATGTTCTACTTTGATGACGTGAATCATCCCCAATACTTCTTCAAGCAGTTCTTGGGAGGACTCTTCACGGTTGTCGCGATGACAGGCCTTGACCAGGACATGATGCAGAGGACCCTTAGCTGCAAGGACTACAAGGACAGCCAGAAGAACCTCGTCACGAGCATCTTCATGCAGTCGGTGGTGATCTTCATGTTCCTGAGCCTCGGCGTACTTCTGTACACCTTCGCCAAGGCCAACGGAATAACAGAGACCGGAGACACTCTCTTCCCTGCAGTAGCCACAAGCGGGCTTCTTCCCGGAATCGTCGGGGTGCTCTTCATTGTGGGACTTGTCGCCAGCGCCTACGGAGCTGGAGGTTCCGCCCTTACTTCGCTTACCACCTCTTTCACCGTCGACATCATAGGCACCAAGGGGAAGAGCGAAGAGAAAGTCAAGTCCACACGCCAGAAAGTCCACATCTGCATGGCGGTCGGGATGGCGGTCGTGATCTTCGTTTTCAATCTCCTCAACAACACGAGCGCGATCGACGCGGTTTACAAGATTGCAAGCTACACCTACGGCCCGATCCTCGGAATGTTCGCATTCGGCATAGTCTGCAAGAAGAGCGTGCATGACAAGTGGGTTCCTCTGGTCGCAGTCATCGCTCCTGTTCTTTGCTTCATCCTCCAGAGCAACTCCGCAAGGTGGTTCGGAGGATACAAGTTCAGCTATGAACTTCTCCTTTTCAACGCGCTGTTCACCATAATCGGATTATGTCTCCTCATCAGGAAGGACAACAACAGATAAATCACAATACAATCATTCACTAAAACTCTTCAGACAAATGGCTGGATTACTGGAAAACATCCTCAAATCCGCAGTGACCAACGGAGTCAACAGCGGAAACATGGGAGGTCTGGACCTTGGTTCAATCCTCGGCTCAGCCGTAAGTTCCGCTGCCAAGAAGAACAAACAGACCAACGGCGTCGACATCGGCGACATCCTGGGCTCAGTTCTCGCTGGACAGCAGAAACAGACTACTAGCAAGACCTCAAACGGCATCGACATCGGTGACGTTCTCGGTCAGGTTCTCAAGGGTCAGCAGAAGCAGACCACTCCTACAAGCAAGACTTCCAACGGCATTGACATAGGCGATGTCCTGGGTTCAGTACTCGCCGGTCAGAAGAAGACTACCCAAGTCCCTACCCAGAAGACCTCAAACGGAATCGACATCGGAGATGTCCTCGGCTCAGTTCTCGCCGGCCAGAAGAAGACCACTCAGGTTCCCACTCAGAAGACTTCCAACGGAATTGACATCGGAGACGTCCTGGGACAGGTCCTCAAGCAGCAGGGCCAGACCCGCACAGCTCCTACCCAGAAGACTTCCAACGGCATCGACATCGGAGATGTCCTCGGTTCAGTTCTCGGCGGAGGCGCAGCGAACAAGAAGACTTCCAACGGTATCGACATCGGCGACATCCTCGGCTCCGTCCTCGGAGGCTCCGCTACCAAGAAACAGTCCGGCGGTGGACTGGATCTCGGCACAATCATCAAGATGGCCACAGGTTCAGGCGCTGACGTATCGGACATCGCGAAGAGCGTGATCAACGTTCTTGGAATGGCATCAGGTTCAATGAAATAAATCCTTCACGATATGGCAACGATAGATTCAATTGGAAAGAGCATAACCCTTGCCGCGAAGACAGGACTCTTCTTCGCCAAAGCTGACGGCAACTACAATGTCAGGGAAAAGGAGTTCATTGAGGGCTATATCGCGAAACTCGAGGCTTTCGGCCCCGTGGATGAAGTGAAAGGATCCCTGGTGAACCTGCTTGAGATGAATCCCACCCTCGATGAGATCATCTCTGAGACCAACGCGTTCCTTGCGGAATTCAACGGATTCGAGAGGGAGATGATAAAGGCTACCCTCACCGGATTCATCCAGAAAGTCATCGAATGCGACGGTGAGCAGTGCGCTGCCGAGACGGCAAACTTCGAAGCCTGGAAAAAGGCTATCGACTAGACCGGCACGATACGCTCACTTGAATTTGATCTCCCCACGGACAAGTCCGGAGGGGAGATTTTATTGTTTGCAGCAAATGACAAATCGAATGAAGATATTGTTAAAGGACAGCATTCAAATTTGAGTACCTTTGCTTCACAAACACAAAAGACCTATGACACTGAAATCCATCATTTCCGTCATGACTCTTTCTCTGGGGATATGCCTTTCGGCGTATGCCCAACAGTCCCGTTATGACGTTCTCCCTGTACACAGGGGCGGTATCATCTTCGCAGGTGACAGCATCACTGATGACTGTGAATGGAATGAACTTTTCGGAAGATCGGATATTCTGAACAGAGGAATAGACGGCAACACATCCGCCACCGTTCTGGGAAGAGTCCACGAACTCACCAGGCACCATGCCGACAAACTGTTTTTGGCGATAGGGACAAATGACCTTCCTGGCACTCCCCTTTCGACCGTAATGGAAAACATCAGTGCGATAGTATCAACATTCAGGGCGGAAAGCCCCGAAACGAAAATCTACATCCAGTCAGTCCTTCCGGTCGGCCCGAAACCGATGTTCATGGACATGGGAAACAGTGACGTGAAGAACAAGGCGATCGTGGAACTGAACGCTCTTTACAAAGACTTCTGCCAAAAGAACGGGTGCACTTACATCGACAACCATTCCCTTTTCCTTGCCGAAGACGGGGTCAATCTGAATCCCGACCTCGGATGCGATGACCTGCATCTTATGGGAGCGGGATATCTGGTTTGGAAGAAGAACATCGAAAAATACGTAAACGAATAAGGCCATGAAAAGAATCATATCATCAATAGCGGGAATCATGGCTGTGTCCATGCTGCTTTCAGCACAACCCGGAGCAAGAATGGACTTCAGCAAAGCCTTCCAGGCAGGCAAAGACAGAAGAGCGGACATCTTCAGGACAATGGAACCCAAAACCGGCAGCATACTCTTTGCCGGAGGCAGCATCATGGAAGACTGCGAATGGAAGGAGCTGTTCGCCAATGAGGATATACTCAACAGGGGCATCGACGGAAGCACTGTCCAGGAACTTGTGGACCGTATCCCGGAGCTTTTGAGGCACAAGCCATCAAAGGCATTCATTGAAATCGGTTCTTCAGACCTTGCGACCTTGGGAGCGGACGCCGTTCTCGAAGGGACATCCAAAGTAGCAGACGCCCTTCTCGGGGCAGGAGCACAAGTATACGTTTTCTCAGTCCTCCCTCCCGGAGCAGGCGGCGGAATGATGGGCGGATCACCTGTTTCCCCCGAGACAGTCAAGGCTTACAACCGCTCATTGAAGTCTTATTGTGACCGTTCAGGAGCCACTTTCCTCGACATGTATGAAGCCTTCGAAGGAAGTGACGGCAAGATCAATCCCAAATACGGGAACTCGAACACGAAGCTTTCTGTCGCCGGATACTCGAGACTGCGTGAATTCCTTGAGCCCTATGTCAACACCGGTCTCAATTGCGAAAGTGTCGACGGTCTCGGAGCCAAAATCTGGAGGATAAGCGCCAAAAGAAGGTCAGGTCTTGCAGACAGGACAGTGAACCCCACTTACTTCATCTATCCTGACCGCCCGGTGAAGGATCCCATGCAGACCGTCAAAGCTTTCGGCATGGAGAACCATATAGACGAGTATCTCGCCAATGTTTATGTAGTCAATCCCGCAGGATCCAAATATGACAGCTCCAAAGATCTCGAGGTGTACTATAAACTCCTGGAGAGACTTCGTTCAATCAACAATCTGAAGCTTATCGGAAAGGGAAATGGAGCTACGTTCATCAACAATGTCCTTACCTCCCATGATGAGATGGTATCCGGCATACTGACAATAGGCGGTACGCTCAAGAGCCACACCGCCACTATTCCGGTCCCTGCATACGTGGCTTCATCCGCCAAAACGGTAGCTGACTACTACATCAGCGCGAACAATGCTTCAGCTGCAGGAAGCGGAGTGTATGAAAACCCTTCCCATCCTGTTGAAAGAGTGGTGGTTGACGGGGCCAAGATGACGGATGCAGAAGCTTTCTCCAAGGCGTGGAAGGAGATATTCTCAAGGAACTACCGCTACAATAACTACCACACCTGGTACACAGGAACGGACCTCAGGAACACCGTACCTTTCGAGTTCGTTTCATACGTGATGTTCGACCGGCTCGGAATAAGGAGGAACATCGTTGAGCAGAACATCTGCGGCTGGGGAGATTTCCTGTGGTACGAATACATCCCTGAAAGGCTCCTCTCCGCACCGAAGAACTCTGTTCCCCTTGTCATCATGCTGCACGGAAACAACAATGACCCCAGGACCCAGGCCGAGACTTCAGGTTTTGTGGAACTCGCTTCAGAGAAAGGATTCATCGCAGCTGAACTGGAGTGGCAGGGACGTGACCGTTTCGCAGCGATGGGCACTGACGGAATCGAGCAGACAATCCGTCACCTTATGGACAAATACCCCCAGATAGACCCTTCAAGAGTCTATTGCCAAGGGCTTTCAGCTGGAGGCATGAACACGACCAACATGTGTATTTTCAAGACGAACCTCATTGCGGCAGGCGCATCAATGGCAGGAGGAATAATATTCGATACACGGGTCAACATGAACAGCCAGAACGTGATCGACGAACAGATAAGGCGTTACGGCGGCAACATGGAGGTGGGATACCTCATATGCGCAGGTACCAACGACAGCAGGTTCACGGACACTCCCTCGGGCAATGAGCCCGGTAACCCCAGAGGCGGAATCCTTAGAGCGGTGCAGACCCTATGCGAACTTAACGGAATCACCCTCGGAACCACTGCCGACCCTTCAATCGACCCGATCTTCGGAATGGAAGTGAAGGACCGCAAAGCAATCGAGACGAAGGACAACCTCATAATGCATGAAGGGACTCTCTACAAAGGAAATACTCCCCTTGTGAAGATGATTTCGCTGGAGGAATACGGGCACTGGAACTACAAGGGAGTGGCTGCTGAAATGTGGGAGTTCTTCACACATTACTCACGTGACCCCAAGACAAAGAAGCTCATCTATCATCCTTAAAAAGCGCACTGCAGTATCCATTAAGAAGGCTGGTCCGTATCAGGATCAGCCTTCTTGAGCATATGACGCAAGCATTATATTATAATCGGCACATGACCGGTATGAGGCAAGAACTTCTCCATAAGGTCAACTGTCCTCATCTTCACGAAGCAAGTCGCCGTTCCGTCCGTGCAGGCGAACCATTCCTCTTCAACAACTGCCCTGTCCATGACAAGATGAACCTTCTCGGCTGAAGGGAGAAGCATACTGAAGACGGTGGTAGCTCCGACACTGACTCCGGCTATCTCCTGAAGCCTTTCGGCAGAAGCGAAAGATACTCTGGGAATTCCCAAAGTACCACAGAACTCCTTGGTGACAAAGGGTTTGTCATCGGTGGTCACATACAGGTAGAACTCCGTCTGCTGGCGGTTGCACAAGAAAATCGTCTTCACGATCCTGCAGCCGATCTTCCGGTCGATGTTCTGGCAGTCCTCCATGGTGATTCCGGGATCGGTGTCGACCCTGCCGTACGGGATATCAAGAGTTGAAAGTGCTGAATACACCTCTTTCTGCAAAGGGGTGGAGAAACTCTCGGGAGGGGTCGTAATGATGTCGCTTACTTTGAACATGATGACTAGTTGAGGTTTTTGCCGTGGCAGTACTTGTACTTGAGGCCGCTTCCGCATGGACATGGGTCATTCTGTCCGACCTTTCGGAAAGCCCTTATCTCAGGTCTGTCTTCAGAATGGCTGAAAGGTGAATATGAATAGAACGATCTGCCGGTTTCCGAAAGCGAATGGCCGTGCAATGTCCACAGCGGCACGACTGAC
>DBWN01000040.1 GCA_002308935.1 Bacteroidales bacterium UBA1237
TGCCCGACCCAGTGGAACTGCGAGCTCGTGGTGATGATTCCCTCCGTCTCGAACTCATTTGTGGACAAGAGGAACCTTACCATGGAACACTGGTCGTCGATTTCAGCGTCAGTGAGGACCACGATTCTGGCCTTTGCCTCATCCTCTGAAGTTACATATCCTTTGCCCGCGCATGCGCAAAAGCATGCGGATGCTGCAAGTGTGATGATGATTGTGCGGAATACTGCTTTCATGACAATGATCGTTTGTTTATGCGAAGATATGTAACAATTCGTCGAAAAGAAAGAAAACGAAAGTAAAGCAAAGCAAAATAAAAGAAAATGCGATATGATTTGAAGATTTTGACAAAGATGATAGCGGCAGGTGCGGATATTTTCACAAAAAATGCATTTTTTTTTGCTGTTCCCGTGCAACGTTTCAATTGATGGGTGCATCTTTATTGCAGATTATGTGTTGTACTTATGCCTTTTAATGGCAGATGGAACTACTTAAATGAAACCCTATTTCAATTATACCTTGGTGGTCATCTTTTCTTTGATGGCCACCTTTCTTTTTCCACAGGACGCATCTGCGCGTAGTCCTTTGCGTTATGAACCCCGTGTTGAAATCCGCGCAGGTCTTTCCGGGTATCCGGTAATCTGCGACATAGTGACGGACAATTTCGGGTTTTGGAGGAAGAACTACGAGACTGTCTCCGGGGGGGATATCCTCCAGGGATTGTACGCGGACTATAAAGGAGAACTCAAGAGCATGGGAAGTTTCCATGTCGCGGCAGGATATCGCCTCAAAGGATGGCTTACCCTTTCAGGCTATCTCATGTACAACCAGATGTGGCAGGATGTGCTCAGCGGAACTTCCGGAAAAATCGTCGATACCAGGTGGAGCCATGTCATGGCAGTCACACCGGAAGTCAAGTTCACTTTCCTGAACAAACGCTATGTGCAGCTTTACGGTTCCCTCGCTGCCGGACTCTCCTTCTACAAGTCGGATGAAGATTCCTTCATGGATTATGACGTTTATCCCCATGTGCAGGTGGTTCCATTCGGGATTTCGACCGGAAGAAGGTTCTTCGGCTTTACCGAGGTGGGTTACGGTACCGAGTTCATAGGTCTTAGGGCAGGTCTTGGCATCAGATTCTAAAAAGGAACAACCATGGTAAGAATCACTGATATCATGCGTACAATAACGCTTCGCAATACCGCTGTTCTGGTTTCGGTCCTCTTGATTTCAGCAGGAGTGTCTTCATGCGTGATTGACTACGGGGAAAACGACAATTCTTCCCGTAGGATGTCCTCCTCGGCAATGCAACTGTTCGACCGTTATGCTGCAGCACCTTTGGAATATATGAAGACCGCCCTTCTCCTTGACAAGTACCTCTCTCTATCGGAAGAAGAAAAGTCTTCCTCGGAATATGAATTCATCAGAAATTCCTATACCGTCGAAGGTGATGTCCACACCCTTTTTGACTGCAGCTTTACCATCAAAGGGGGCTCGGTTTGGGACAAAGGTGCCATCTGGGGCTCTGACATGGGGATGACAATCCGCAGGGCTGAAGCAGACAGCACATGGAATCTCACCATAACTGGAGACAAACTTTCAGATTGTCAAATGGAAGCCAGAATGGTTTCCCCGATGACTGTATCGGAAGTCGGTTTCAAGGTTACAGCTTCAGGTGATTACACTTCCCAGAACCTCAAAGCGCATTTTTCTATGGAGGATTTCAGCTACAAGTGGAATCGGAAGGTTGAGTATACACACGTCTTGATGTCTCCATATTATATTGGGACATTCGATGTCCTTTTCTATGACGGAACTGTCCAGAAAGATTGGGCGAAGCTGATGTTCTTCGACACTCCATACCCCGAATACGACTCTAGTAGGGGCAATCCGAATTTTTACAGGGAGTGACAAATTGTCACTGTTGGCACGATTATTCCGCTTGGAACACAATTTGACTCTTAGGGGGAGGCCGTGGACGGTCTCCCTTTTTGACCTTGTCCATGCCACAGACAAGACAAATCGCAATTATTATGGCAAATAAAGGTAAAATCGGAGTAACCACCGAGAACATTTTCCCGGTAATCAAACAGTTCCTGTATTCGGATCATGAAATTTTCCTGCGTGAACTCGTAGCTAATGCAGTGGATGCTACCCAGAAGATGAAGGCTCTCGCTTCGAGCGGAGATTTCAAGGGCGAACTCGGGGATACGAATGTCAGGATTGACCTTGACTCCAAGGCCGGAATCCTCAAGATAACCGACCGCGGTATCGGTATGACAGAAGACGAGGTCGACCGTTACATCAACCAGATCGCGTTCTCATCGGCAGGGGAATTCCTCGAGAAATACAAAGATCAGATATCCAACATCATCGGACATTTCGGACTGGGATTCTATTCCGCTTTCATGGTTTCCAAGACAGTCACCATCGATACTCTCAGCTGGAAAGAAGGTGCCACGGCGGTGAAATGGACCTGCGACGGAAGTCCCGAATACAAGATGGAACCCTCTGAACATGCTGACAGGGGAACGGTCATCACACTTTATCTTGACAAGGATTCCGAAGAGTTCACAGAGAAAGCCAGGATCAAAGGCCTTCTTGACAAATACTGCAAGTTCATGCCCATTCCTATCGTTTTCGGTAAGAAGCAGGAATGGAAGGACGGCAAATA
>DBWN01000227.1:0-2508 GCA_002308935.1 Bacteroidales bacterium UBA1237
GAATATTTGAGAACCAGAACAGCAAGGGTATTCTTCCCGGGCTTCACATATTTGGTGATATTGTATTCAGCGGGTTCCTGAGCACCCTCATTGTAACCGACCTGCTGGCCGTTCACCCATACGAAAGAAGCCGATGCGACTTTCTCGAAACGGAGGAAGATCTGCTCACCCTTCCATGAAGAAGGAATGTTGAATGAAGTCCTGTAGGCACCAGTAGGATTGAAGTCCATAGGCGTCAGAGGAACTTCGACAGCGAAAGGATCTCCGCCTTCGGCCCTTTGGAGACGCATCCGAGCTGTCTGCTTTTCACGGTCAGTTGCGTTAGGGTCATCGATGGTCTTCCGGTAACCGTCAAGCATCGAAGAAGGCATCTTCCTCGGGAAAGGAGAGGTTACATTTCGGAAAAGCGGTTGGCCGTATCCCTGCATCTCCCAGTTTGAAGGAACGGAAATGGTTCCCCACTTGCGGTCATTGAAAGATGTCTTGAAGAAATCCGCCGGAACATCGGAGGGACAGTCATAGTATCCGAACTTCCAGGTCCCGTTGAGGGAGACGCTGGTCGAAGGGATATGGAAAGCTCTACCGGGTTCCTGACCCGTCTCGAAGACTTCCAGATTGTTCACATAATAAGGAAGGTCCTCCATGAATGGTTTGTTCTGGGCGAATGAAGGCAACGACAGAATCATCGCCGCAGCTGCAGTCCAGAGAATAGAATAAGGCTTGATCATGAGGTATATTGTTTTGTGTTTATGAATCAATGGAAGGTCGGCCGATTATATGGCAAACAAATATAGCACTATATCATGGAAGATATTTTCCGAATAATCCAATTCTTTTCCGGATAATCCAAATATTGACCGAACAAGTCAACCATGACGCCAGGACTCAATCCTCTGAACAAGCAGGCAACAAATTATAGAGCGGAAGGTAACCCGACATCAGAGTTCACCTCCCGCTCTATTGAGATAATCAGTTATTTCCGCTATTTGACTGTCAAAATGACTCTCTGATATGAAGTCAACTTGGGTGAGCCGTTGTCCTCGACAGTGAGTATCAGATGAATCTTATCCCCGGGAGCCGCATCACCAGGTACTGAAACTGTAATATTTGAGGAGTTGGGATTCTGGATCGCCACATCTCCCTGGAAAGAACCGAGAACCTTCCACTGGGCCCAGCCACATGTGAGGGCATCGCCATCAGGATCTGACACTTTCAGGGAAATCTTGACATCTGAACCGGCTTTCACTGAAAGATCTTTGACACCCTTGATGACCGGTTCATGGTTGGCGGCACCGAAGTCGGGAGTCACGCTCCACTGCATCCTTGATGCGAAACCGTTCTGTACTGCGGGAACGAAGTCTGGAAGGACAGCGTCCTTTCCTCCCCTTGCACCGAAAGGAGCGGTATATCCTGCCTGCTTCTCACGGTCAGAAAGTTCTTTCATCCTTCCTGCCCATCCGCCCCATTCGGGAGCCTCCCATGCACGGAGACCGTTACCTATGAGATTGAGGAACTCAGGAGTGTCACCTTCACTGATGAAACTGCCTTTGGGACGTGTCGCTGTCCACACGTTGTACCCCATTGCCCTAAGTTCATCCATTGAATAGCCGCTCAGACCGAAATAATCCGTCATGTCACCGGGAGCCATCTGTTTTCCGTCACCCCATACGCGGTAAAGGCTTCCAAGGATACCCTTTGAAGAAATGTTGTCAGCGGTCCACTGCGCACTATAATATAAGGTATCGGAAGGAGTCTGGACTCCCCTGGCGGCACCGTAACCTATAGGAGTCACACCGGCGTTGATGATGATGGACTCAACATCGGGCCAGTTGGGCTTTACATAATCGCGGAAAGAAGTGTCCTGGGCTCCAGAAAGGCACAATTTGCACTTTGCTGAGACTTTCTTCTTTATGGCATCCCACTCTGGGGTTCCGCTGTATTCTTCCTCTATGGACTTGAGAGCTCTTGATACTGTGCTGGGGCCTCCCCATACCTGGACGAAAACGGGTCTGGGATCATCGTCGAGAAGCACTTCCTTTATCCTGTCGGAACCGGGAGTGTCCTCGGAGATGTCGGACTCGAAAGCCACATTGCCTTCATAAATAAGGGAAAGGAGCTTGTCAGGTGAAGGATAATTCGGGTTATGGACTTTAAGATTAGGATAGACTTTGGCATAAGCCTCCACATCCTCATGGATGAACCTCTCCCCCTCAGCCCATCTCCAGGAAGTCTGAGGGCCGAGCCCCATGCGGGCATACTCACTTCCTTCACGATACTGGGGAGTTCCTTTGCCGTCACCTTTCCAATGAACCTGGCTGCTGGCGTAAATCAGGCCCTCGGTATCATAATCGGTAGAATACAGAAGATAACGGATGAGCGAGTTGTGGTCATCCAGCTCAGGATCGCAAGTCACGATGATGCGCGGCTTTACAGAAGCTTTTTCTCCGCACGAGCCGAGAAGCAATACAGCGGCCGCCAGAGAACAGAACAGACGGAATCTCATGGTAA
>DBWN01000227.1:2555-5520 GCA_002308935.1 Bacteroidales bacterium UBA1237
GAACCACAATGCAAATCTAAGCAAACGAAACCTTAATTCAAAAGCAATCGAAAGAATATTTCAGTTTTTTGAACACGAATGGCAACATTTTAACAAATATTTGGACATTCGGACCGATTTCAAACGAAATATTTACTTACCTTTGCATTCAACAATAACCCCCAACATTATTTCAAGATGGCACTGAATCAGAGAAGGCAGGAGATACTGAATCTCATCCGTGAAGACGGACACGCTAAGGTCCAGAACCTTTCGAAAATATTCAAAGTTTCTGAGGTAACTATCCGTCAGGATCTCGAGGCTCTGGAATCCCAGGGGTTCATCCAGAGGGAATACGGCGGAGCCTTCCTCAAAGACGTAGGCACCTTCGCCAAGACGGGTACACTTTTCAACAAGGCGCATCTTGAAGAGAAGCAGCAGATCGCCAAAAAGGCGGTGAAGCTCATTCAGGACGGGGACAGCATCATACTGGACTCAGGTTCCACCACCACTGAGCTTGCGAAGCTTCTTGTCCAGTTCAAGAGCCTCAATGTGATCACGAACGCTCTCAACATAGCCTTCATCCTCGGAGAGAACCCCGGTATCAACCTCATCGTCTCAGGCGGAGAATTCAAGGCCCCGACATTGTCCCTGACTGGAGACATGGCAGCGACCGCATTCAAGAACATCCACGTCGGCAAATGTTTCCTTGCCACAGCCGGAATATCCTCTGACATGCAGCTCACCTACCCTTCTCTGAGTGACCTTGTCGTGAAATCCGCTATGATCAGAGCCGCAGAGAAAGTCTACCTTCTGGCAGATTCCTCGAAACTTGGATACAGTTCATTCGCAGCACTCGGAAGGATCAATCTCATAGATTCACTGATTACTGATGAGAATCTTCCTGAAGACAAGCTCCAGACACTCAAGGACATGAACATCGAAGTACTCTAGGACAGCCTTATCAGCAACCTGTTGCGATCATTATTGACAAAGAATCCCTCCCAGAACACTCTGAGAGGGATTCTTTGTGGAGATGGGCGGACTCGTATCGAGACTGCATTCGGCCCTACAGAGCTCTAGAAAACGCTATTCTACGCTGAAGAAATGCAGGTATAGGTATTGGTTTTTACCCAAATTTGTTACATTTCTGTAGTAGAATAATGGACAGAGTGATATTGAACTTAGAAAGGGTATTCAGTCAGAATTTGATGTAATCAAACAGACAAGTCAGGACCATTCGACGTAATGGTTATACTACGAACAAATCATCCAAGGTTATCTCATACTGTATCATATTGTAGAAATTGTTATGAGCGATTCCGTTAGTGGTGACCATGACGAGGTGAACTGTGCGCTTGTCTTTCGATAGCCCTCGGTAAGCGTCAACCTTGTTCTGCAAATCCTGCGCATAATCCCCGTCTATCGTGAAGATCGTTGCCGAATGCTTCATCTCGCAAAGGTCGGTGATTCCGTCGGCTCGCTGCATGACTAGGTCAATCTGCGCCCCACGCCTATTCTCCGTTCCCCTGGTGAACCAAGAACAGACATTAGTTAGAACGCCGGAGATGCCGAGAGCGGCCTTGATCTGCCGGACATGCAGGAGGCATACGCGTTCGAAGGCGTGTCCCTTCCATGTATTGTGCGACGACGACGTGAAGGTGTTCGTCCAGTAGTGTTCATCACTGAAGGCGTTCTTCTTTATGCACAGATAATGGAAGAGTGTGTAATTATCCACCAGTTGGTACATGGCATTCGTCTCAGCCGTATCGGCAGATGCGAAGCGGCGTATGAAACCGCACTCCTCCAGTTCCTCCAATATAGTTGTGAACGTGCCTCCGTCTGAAAGCTTGCTTTCCCGCAGAATGTCGTCCCTTGTCATGCCCGATTTCCTGCCATCGCTTAGGCATTCGATGACTTTGAGGTGATTCTTGGGGCTTTTGAACAGAACGGAATAGAGCGCCTCAAACTCGTCACGCAATTGGGCAGTCTCCGAGAAAAACATCTGGTCGATATTCTGCGATACACTCAACCCCCTCTTCACAAAGCTCCAGTAGTATGGAATGCCCCCGAGAATCATGTAGAGTTCCAATATGTCCTTCCTCCCAAGAGCGAGATTGGCACCTTGAGCAAAAAGTTCGCACTCGTGGAGAGTGAAAGGGACTACCTTGATACGGCTTGTAAGCCTTCCCCTGAGGCCTCCTTTGTCCTTCAACAGTTTCTTACTGATCCAGGAGGTGGCGCCGCCGCAGACGATTAGTACGATGTCCTTTTCTTTTCGTGCCGTGGCCCACCCGTTCCAGAAACTCTCCAATGCGCCGATAAGATTCCCTTTGGGCGTATCCATCCAAGGCAACTCGTCTATGAATAGGATTTTCTTCCCGGACGGAGCGTCGTTTATGAGTTGTTTCAGCAGCTCGAAAGCATCTATCCAAGTCTTCGGGATAGCACACTTCAATCCGGCGGCTGTAAGTGAGTTGCGGAATGCTGTCAACTGTTGCCGCAATGTACCTTTTGCGACCCCGGTGTGCTGGAAACAGAATTGGTAATTGAAGGTTTCCCGTATGAGATATGTCTTTCCGACACGTCTTCTGCCATATACTGCACAAAACTGGGACTCTTCCTTGTCCAAAAGGCCAAGTAGCTCTCGTTGTTCTTTCTCGCGTCCTATTATCATAGCTTCTGGTTTTTATGTTTCCGCCTCAAATGAAGCAAAAATATCTTTATAACTAGCGGAAAATGGTAAAATATTAAGGGTTTCCGCTGGAAATAGCATATTAATGACAGCCCATCTCATAATAAAGAGATGCTGGATTCGGAGTAGTTAACTATCGTTAGCGGAATTAGCGGAATTACGTCATATAGTTCCGCCAATTCCGCTCATTATCAACATGTTACAAGTGTTATTCCGTTTATCTTTGCACCAGCCAAGCAGATGTTCTTGGCTCCATTAGACCAATAAATAACTTTAACGATAAAGACAAAT
>DBWN01000136.1:0-2744 GCA_002308935.1 Bacteroidales bacterium UBA1237
CTCCCAAACGCTGTCCTTTGTGGGAGAAAGCGGGAACCTGTGCGGGCAGAGCTTCACGTGAAATCTCTTGTTCCAGCTCTATCGTTTCGACTGAACGGTCCACACTGATTCCTACTGTGAGGTCGCCCTCCCTCGGGGAAGTCTCGATGTTGAACGTGACAAAATCAGCGGGGAAGTATTCTACGGGCTCTGATTTGTAATAGACCAAGGAATCCCTGACGCCTCCGTCCTGGACGCCTGTGCCGGCGAGTTGCGCGAATACTTCAATGTAGAGTTCACCTGCAGGAATGTAACCGGGACGTGTCTCGTTCTTTGCGAAACGGACCTTTTTCGCCTCTAAGGATGAATGCCTCAGGACTGCGTAGTAGTCGCTATAGTACGTGGAGAGGTTCTCACCGTAGTTTACGGCGGCTTTCACGTTCCCGAGCCTTGCCGTAGCCTCGACCTGGTCCGGCTTTCTGCCGTTGTCCACGAACCCGTGTACGGTAAAGTCTTCCTCGGCCAGGTAATAAGCTTTTCCGAAACCGGCTCCGAGAGTGTCACCGTGATGGGCGACGAGACGGAAGTCCCCGGCGTTCAGTTTGATTGTTTCATTCTTCGCTTCAGAATACGGCTTCCGGTAAAGCCTTATCGCTTTGGAGTTGTATATCTCCACCTCGAAATCATCCGGAGATGGCACGTCCGCATCATCCGCCTTGGAAAGAAGGATCTCTTCGGTCCTGAGCGATATCCTCAATTGTCCTTCAGAAGGGTATGGACCTGTGTCGGTCTCCCTTGTGCAGGACCATAGGAACAAGGATGCAGCTAGTGCGCTGAACAGGATTTTCCTCATTTTTCTGCTAAAAGTATAGTCATATAAACTTTCAAAGATAATAATTTATTTTTTTATGGTTGAATGACTCGGGACATCGGCTTTCCGTAGCTGCTTTTCATTGCCTTTCACGTCTTAAATCATTATCTTTGCGGCCCAATTCGCAACCAACCATGAAATCACTCAGAGAATTGTTCAGAATAGGCAAAGGCCCCTCCTCATCGCATACGATGGGACCATACAATGCCGCAAAGATCTTCTCGGAACGCCATCCTGGAGCCGATCACTACGAAGTGACCCTTTACGGTTCCCTTGCTTTGACCGGAAAGGGACATATGACGGATATCGCGGTTTGCGAGGGCTTGGCTCCCTCTCCGGTAGATATCGTCTGGAGGGGTGACATCTTTCTGCCTTACCATTCGAACGGCATGACTTTCAAGGCTTTTGACCCCACAGGAAACATTCTTGATGAGTGGACTGTATACAGTATTGGTGGAGGCGCCCTGTCAGAAGGACCCGGTCGGGATCTCTCTTCTTACGGTGATATCTATCCTCTAAATACCCTTACAGAAATAATAGAGTGGTGTGATGAAAACGGTTGCACCCTTTGGGAGTACGTTGAAAAGTATGAAGGGAAAGAGATATGGTCTTTCCTTCAGGAGGTATGGGAAGTCATGAAAGCCTCCGTTGAAAGCGGCCTTGAGACTGAAGGCAGGCTTCCCGGTCCCCTCAATCTGCCTCGCAAGGCGTTCAATTACTATGTCAAGGCGCAGGGATATCAGGTCAATCTCCGTTCCCGCGGACTTGTCTTTTCATATGCGCTGGCAGTCAGTGAACAGAATGCTTCCGGAGGAATTGTCGTTTCTGCACCTACTTGCGGTTCCAGTGGAGTACTCCCGGCGGTGCTTTACCATCTTGCGAAGGGCCATTCATTCTCGGACACCAAAATCCTTCATTCGATAGCGACTGCGGGCTTGATCGGTAATATCGTCAAACAGAACGCTTCGATTTCTGGTGCTGAAGTCGGCTGTCAGGGAGAAGTGGGTGTCGCTTGCGCGATGGCTTCAGCTGCCTCATGCCAGCTTTTCGGCGGCAGTCCTTTCCAGATAGAATATGCGGCTGAGATGGGCCTTGAACATCATCTGGGGATGACATGCGACCCGATAGGTGGCCTTGTTCAGATTCCTTGTATAGAGCGCAACGCTTTTGCAGCGACAAGGGCGCTGGATTCGGAAATATACGCCGTCTTCTCGGACGGAAGACACCGTATCTCTTTCGATCATGTCGTTGAGGTTATGAAGCAGACCGGCAAAGACCTCCCTTCCCTGTACAAAGAAACCTCAACAGGTGGATTGGCTCTGAAGTACTCCAGAGGGAAGTGATCTGATCCTAGTTATCTCACAATAAAAATCACCCGGTCGTCAACGGCCGGGTGAACTCATATGGTAAGAATGTCTCGCTATTTGTGGAAAATCAGCTGCACGAAATCGGAGAGATTACGTCTCCACACTTTCCATTCGTGACCACCGGGATACTGCTGCCAGACTACACCCCGGTATCCGTTCTGGTCAAGTTTCTGCTTGAAGTCTTTCATCCCGTCAATCCTGTTGTCCTGTTCTCCACAGGAGAGATAGATCACATCAAACCGGTTGTACTTGGCGGGAGAAGAATACATTCCGGGGAAGAGTGACTCGGCATCGAAGGGCGCTCCTCCGATGGCTGTCGATCCGATGAGCCCCGAAGAGAATATACCGACATTGGCAAAGACCTCCACATTCCTGAAAGCAATGAAGAATGACTGGCCGCCGCCCATTGAAAGACCGGCTACGGCCCTGCCCTTGCGGTCCTTGATGACAGGGTAGTTCTTCTCAATGTAGGGGAGGATGTCTGACACCAGGGAAGAGTAATTGTCGAAACCGGAAGCGTACTCTTT
>DBWN01000136.1:2789-3595 GCA_002308935.1 Bacteroidales bacterium UBA1237
GGCATTACGACGAACATCGGCTCAGCTTTTCCTTTGGCAATCAGATTGTCAAGAATCTGACACGTCCTTCCGAGAGTGGACCATGCGTCTTCGTCACCACCACCTCCGTGGAGCAGATAAAGCACGGGGTATTTCTTCTTTGTGTTGGTCCGGTCATAGCCATAGGGAGTGTAGACGTACATCCTTCTTGTCATACCGTTTTCGGCAGAATAATACCAGACGTGTTCAACGTTTCCCGGCTTTGAGCATTCAGCGTAATCGTCAGCATATCCTCCAGGAATGAGCACAGCGTTCATGTAGCGTGAACCGTCCCTCTGCACGAAAATGTTCGAAGGGTCCAGCATTGAGACTCCGTCCACCATGAATGTGTAGGTGTAGAGTTCGGGCTCGGGCTGGGGAACGGTGACTGACCATACTCCGTCCTGACCCTGGGTCATCTGCAGAGTCTGGGTGTATCCCAGCCAAGAAGGGGAGACCTCGACTTTCCTGGCTTTGGGACCGACGAAACGGAAGGTGATGTTGCCGTCGGAGAGTTCGGGAGAAGTGACTCCGCGGCGGAACATGAGGGAATTCATCTCTTGGGCTCCGGTTGCGAAGCAGGAAAGAAGCAGCGCAGATGCTGCGAGAATTTGAGTGATTCTTTTCATATGGCTGTAGTTGAAATTTCTGATTATTTGAAATGCATCGTCCTATTTCAGCAGGGTCTTGTTGATCCAGGTGTCAAGCTCATCGAGCCAGTTGTTTCGGTATTTGAAGGTGTCGTTGTTCCCGAATCCGTGGTTTCCTGTCGGGTAGCAAAGAAGGGT